>CAXTTB010000208.1:0-6339 GCA_964246905.1 uncultured Acetobacteraceae bacterium
GTTCGGACAGGCCCAATTCGTCCGCATCGCCGACGTGCCGGGCGAGCTGCGCGACAACCGGCGCGGCGCCGTCGAAGTCCTCGCGTCGCCTGCGGAGGCGCTGCGCGCCCTGGTGGCGGCGTCCGGCAACCGGGCGTCGTCGGTGGACCGGGCCTGGGCGGCGGGGCTGCGCGAGGGCCACGAGGGACGGGCGCAGAAGCTCCGCCGCTCGATGGCCGCGGCGCCGCCGGGGCGCGATGGACGGCTGCACCCGAACCGGGTGCTCGCGGCGCTGCAGGAGGCCATGGGGCCGGACGCCATCGTGGTGACGGACGGCGGCGATTTCCTGAGCTTCGCCCGCGTCGGCCTGTCCGCCCCCGCGATGCTCGACCCGGGGCCGTTCGGCTGCATCGGCGTCGGCGTGCCCTACGGCATCGCGGCGAGCCTCGCCTTCCCGGACCGCCCGGTGGTCGTGGCGACCGGGGACGGCGCGTTCGGCTTCAACGCCATCGAGGTGGACACGGCCGTCCGCCACAAGGCGCCCGTGCTGATCGTCGTCGCCAACAACGGCGCGTGGCAGATCGAGGTGCACGACCAGGAGGTCACGCACGGCAAGGTGGTCGGCACGCGCCTGCAGTTCAGCGACCACGCCGCAATGGCCCGGTCCTTCGGGATGCACGCCGAGCGCGTGGAAACGGAGGAGCAGCTCAAGCCCGCCATCGAGCGGGCGCTCGCCCGCCGCCCGGCGCTGCTCGACGTGGTGGTCACGCCGGAGGCGGTGTCGTCCGACGCGAAGACCGGGCTGGCCTGGGTGCCCGATTTGCAGCCGCTCGCCGCCTGGGACGAGGCCGAGCGGAGGTGGCGCGGCCAGGCCGAGGGCTGATGCCGCCTTAACCCCGCAGCCGGTGCATGGTGTCGCGCAGCGCCGGGTAGAGATCGGTATAGACGCCGAACAGGCGGTCGTAGGTGTCCCGCACCGCCGGGTCCGGCTGGGCGCGCGGGACCAGCGTGACCCAGCCGCCGGCGGCCTGCTCGGGCGTGACGAGGCCCACGCCGAGGCCGGCGAGCAGGGCCGCGCCCAACGGCGCCTCCACGTTCTCCGCGATGGTCTGGACGGGGTAGCCGGTGATGTCGGCGGCAACCTGCATCCACAGGTCGGAGTGCGCCGCCCCGCCCACGGCGATCAGCGTGTCGTCGAGCGCCTGGAGGTTGCGCCGCCCGGCCTCGATGTTGTGGCGGAGGGCGAAGGTCACGCCCTCCAGCACCGCGCGGTACAGGTGGGCACGGGTGTGGAACAGGCTGAGGCCCACGAAGGCGCCGCTCGCCTTGCCGTCCCAGACCGGGCTGCGCTCCCCCATGAGGTAGGGCAGGAACACCACCCCGTCCGACCCGGCGCCGACGCCCGCCGCCTCCGCATCGAGGGCCGGGAGCGGCAGCGCCGCGCCGAGCTGCTCCTGGAACCACGACACCGACGCGCCCGCGGTGATCGCGCCGCCGAACACGTAGAGGTCCTGCAGGCCGTTGAACACGTGCGGCATGGCGATCAGGCCGTGCCGGGCGTCGGCGGTCTTGGCGATGCTGCCCCAGCACATGCTGGTGCCGATCATCGCGACGTGCTGGCCCGGCCGGGTGGCGCCCGCGGCGAGCGTCGCCACCGCCGCGTCCACGCCCCCCGCGACCACCGGCGTGCCGGCCAGGAGGCCCAGGCGCCCGGCCCATTCGGCCCGCAGTGCGCCGACCGGGGCGCTGGACTCCACCAGCCGGTCCGGCATCATCGCCCGCGGGATGCCGAGGAGATCCAGCATCTCGTCCGACCAGGCACGGGCGCGCATGTCGTATACGCCGCCGATGTTGCCGGCAGAGGAATGGTCCACCGCCAGCTCGCCGGTCAGGGCGTGCGCGACGTAGGCGTTGGGCGGCAGCAGGTGGCGCGTGCGTGCCCAGACCTCCGGGCGGTGCCGCTTCAGCCACAGCATCTTGGTGTAGCCGTAGTAGCTATCGACGCCGTTGCCGGTGATGTCGAACAGCCGGTCCTGGTCGATGCTGGCGCGCACCCACGCCACCTCCTCCTCCGCCCGGCGGTCCATCCAGATCAGGCAGGGGTGCAGCGGCTGCATCGCCGCATCAACGGGGATGCCGGAGCCGCCATACAGGCTGCTGACGCACAGCGCCGCGACCTCCCCTGGCGGCACCGCCGCGCGCTCCATGCACCCGGCGATGCAGGCGGCCACGGCGTCCAGCCACACCTGGGCGTGCTGCTCTGCCCATAGCGGGCGCGGCGTGTCGGGCTGGTAGCCCTGGGCGTGCTGCGCCGCGATCCGGCCGGAGCCGGCGTCGATCAGCAGCGCCTTGGTGCTCTGCGTGCCGATATCGACGCCGAGGACGTACGGCATCACGCCACCCGCTTCGGCAGGACCGGATCAGACGGCCGGGCGACGGGGCTTGCGTGGTCCTGGCTCATGTCCGGCGCTCGCATCCAACGGTTGCCGCGGGTCCCGGCGTCCCATTCCCGAGCGTCCCATTCCTGAGCGCCGCCTGGCCGCGGTGGTGGTTCCGGAAGGCCGAGGGCGGCATCGACTTCTGCGCCAGGAACTGGCGGTTGAAGTTGGACAGGTTGCCGAAGCCGACCTCGAAGCAGATGTCGGTGATGCGCCGCTGGCTGCCGACCAGCAGCTCGCAGGCCCGGCTGATGCGCAGGCCGTTGACGTAGGCCACGAAGGTCATGCCGGTGTGGCGCTGGAACGCCCGGCAGAACGCGCTGGGGCTGTAGCCGCTGAGCGCCGCAAGGTCCGTCTCGCGCAGGTCGTGGGCGAGGTTGCGTCCGATGTGCGCCAACACGTGGTTGAGCGGCTGGCCCGCGGTGTCCGCCGGCGCCGGGCGGTAGCCGGCGCTGGCCAGCGGGCGCCGCCTTCCGTCCGCCTGCAGCAGGCCAAGCAGCGCGAACAGCAGCTCGATCCGCCGGGTGCCGGCGGCGGTGAGCAACTCGTCCATGACCGGACGGGCGGCATCGCCGGTCTGCGGCGCGAACCCGACGCCGCGGGCGGCCTCCGCCAACAGCGCCTTGAGGAACGCCATTTCCGGGAACAGCGCCGTGACGCCCGCCGCGAACTCTTCCGTGAACTGGAGCACCAGGCAGCGTTGGCTGATCTCCGTCCCGTCCGGCACGTCGCTGATCCAGTTGTGCGGCAGGTTCGGCCCGGTCAGCACCAGGTTGCCCGGCTGGAACGTGCCGATATGGTCGCCGACGAAGGCGCGTCCGGTGGTCGCGGTGATCAGGTGCAGCTCGTATTCCGGGTGGAAGTGCCAGCGCACGGTGCGGAACGGGTAGCCGTGCGACCAGACCTTGAACGACCCGGTGCGCGGCACCTCGACCAGTTCGAGGTCGGGTCCGGGCACACGCCCATGCCGGGTGCAGGAAGCCGCCATGCCGACGGCTATCGTCCAGCGCGGGGCGCGGATGGGCGGCGGAGGCTTGGGTGGCGCATTTTCATCCCTTTCTGCCGTGCCCATGACGGATGTCCGCCGGGCCGGTCGTTTGTCGGGACGATGACGTACGCTTGGTGGAAAACACAACGTCATTCTACCCGTCTGGCTGATACTATTTTGTTTTTTTGAAGCTGGCCAAGGGAAAGGCCAGTGCCGGCGTGGCAGGACGCCGCTCGACGGCGGGAGCAAGCCCCGGTAGCGTCCGATGCAGCGGGAGGATGCACATGTCGGCTGCGGGGACCACACAGGCGGCGGGCGGATGGCGCTATGACGGCGTGGCCCGGGCGTTCCACTGGCTGATCGTCGGGATGCTCGCCGTGCAGTATTCCGTGGCGCTGGTGCTCGGGGCGGTCCTGCCGAAGTCGGCGGAGGACGGGCTGATCGCCTGGCACTTCTCCATGGGATCGTCCGTGTGCGTGGTCATGCTGGCCCGGCTCGCCTGGCGGCTCACGCACCCGGCGCCCCCGCCGCCCACGGACCTTTCGCCGGGCCTGCGCGTGCTGTCCCGCGCGACGCATTGGGCGTTCTATGCCGGGTATATCGTGCTGCCGGTGCTGGGCTGGGCCGCGGCCTCGGCGGACGGTGCGCGGGTGCGGCTGGCCGGGCTGGTCGCGCTGCCGATGCTGGTGCCCAAGGATGACCCGTTCGGCAAGGCCATGCAGACCGTGCATCCCGTCATCGCGATCACGTTGCTGGCGCTGATCGCGCTGCACGTCGCGGGCGCGCTGTACCATGCGTTCGTCAAGCGGGACGGAGTGGTGGGGCGTATCCTGCCGGGACGGGGCGCCGGGACCCCTCGCAGGAGCATGACATGACGCAGGACGAGTTGAAGGCCTGGGCGCTCAAGAGCGGCTGGCAGATGATCGGCGGCCACCCGAGCCTCACCAAGCCGTCGTCGCCCAAGGAGGCGGTCGTCCGCATGGTGCTGAAAGCGACCGTGGTGCATATCGAGGCGAAGAAGCCGGCCGGGAAATGGGAGAAGCTGAGCGGCGAAAGCTACGCCAAGGTGGCGGCGGACGAGGAGACTGGCGTGCCCGGCGGCCTCAAGCTGGAAACCATCCCCGGCTTCCGGATGCTGATGCAGGAGAACCGCGACCGCCAGGTGTTCGCGAACATGGGCGGCGGGTAGCCCCTACCGCCCGCCCGACACCGTGAGCACCGTGCCCGTGACGTAGGACGCGCCCGGCGAGAGCAGCCAGGCCACGGCGTCCGCGACCTCGCGGGCGACGCCGACGCGCTTCATCGGGATGCCCGGCCCCAGGCGGGCCTGGCGCTCGTCCGAGTTCATCTCCGTGTCGATCAGCCCAGGGGCCACGGCGTTCACCCGGATGCCCTCATCGGCGACCTCGCGCCCGAGGCCCAGGGTGAAGCTGTCGATGGCGCCCTTCGACATGGCGTAGTGCACGTACTCGCCGGCGCTGCCCAGCCGGGCCGCGACGGAGGACAGGTTGACGATGGCGCCGCCCGCGCCGCCGTGCCGGGTGGACATGGCGCGCACCGCCGCGCGGGAGGCCAGGACCGTGCCGACCACGTTGACCGCGAGCGTGCGGTTCAGCGCCTCCAGCGTCAGTTCGTCCACCCGCGACGTGCCGCCGATGATGCCGGCGTTGTTGACCAGGCCGACAGGCGGCCCGAAGCGGTCCTGGGCGGCGGCGAACAGGGCGTCCACGTCCGCCTCGCGCGACACGTCGCCCGCGAAAGCCGCGGCCTGGCCGCCGGCGGCCGTGATCTCCTGCACCACGCCGTTCGCCGCATCCGGGCGGGCCGCGTAGTTCACGGCCACCGCGTAGCCGTCCTGTGCCAGCCGGCGGCAGATCGCGGCGCCGATGCCGCGGCTGCCGCCCGTCACGATCACCAAGCCTTGCATGTGCTGCTCCCCGGATGGCCGGGACGCAGTTCAGCACAAAGGCCGGGTCCGCGCGATGCCCGGCCCGGCCCTCTTGATCGTGCAGTAGCCGGGGCGCCGCCCAGTTGCCCGGGCGGCGCCCCGTATGGCGTCAGTAGTCCATGTCGCCCATGCTGCCGCCCTGCTGCGGCAGGGACTGCGCGCGCTTCTCCGGGCGCTCCGTCACCATGGCCTCCGTGGTGATCAGCAGGCCCGCGACGGAGGCCGCGTTCTGCAGCGCGACGCGCACGACCTTGGTCGGGTCGATGATGCCGGCCTCGACCAGGTTCTTGTAGGCGTTGGTCTGCGCGTCGTAGCCGTAGTTGTAGTCGGCGTTGTCCAGCACCTTGCCGCCGATCACCGCGCCGTCCTCCCCGGCGTTCTCGGCGATCTGCCGCAGCGGCGTCTGCACCGCCTTGCGCACGATCTCGATGCCGAACTTCTGGTCCTCGTTCTCGGCGTGCAGTTGCGCGAGGATCAGGCTGGCGCGGGCGAGCGCCACGCCGCCGCCGGGCACGATGCCCTCTTCCACGGCCGCACGGGTCGCGTGCAGCGCGTCGTCCACCCGGTCCTTGCGCTCCTTGACCTCGACCTCGGTCCCGCCGCCGACGCGGATGACGGCCACGCCGCCGGCGAGCTTGGCCAGCCGCTCCTGCAGCTTCTCCTTGTCGTAGTCGCTGGTGGTCTCCTCGATCTGCGCGCGGATCTGCTCGACCCGGCCCTTGATCTGGTCGGAGGCGCCGATGCCCTCGATGATCGTGGTGTTCTCCTTCTCGATCAGCACCCGCTTGGTCTGGCCGAGCATCTCGAGCGTCACGTTCTCAAGCTTGATGCCGAGGTCTTCCGAGATCACCTGGCCGCCGGTCAGCACCGCGATGTCTTCCAGCATCGCCTTGCGCCGGTCGCCGAAGCCCGGCGCCTTCACCGCCGCGATCTTCAAGCCGCCGCGCAGCTTGTTGACCACGAGCGTCGCCAGCGCCTCGCCCTCG
>CAXTTB010000209.1:0-6331 GCA_964246905.1 uncultured Acetobacteraceae bacterium
CTGTTTGCCGGCGCCATCGCCCGGGCGGACAAGGCAGGGCAGCGCCGCCTGTGCGTCGCGCGGGCGGGCACGCTGGCGCACGGGCTTTGCCTCGCCCGCGCGCATTTCCGGCTGAACGCGACGCAGGTGCACAACGCCGCCCGGCTGCGCCTCGGCCTCGACGACCCGCCGGCCGACCGTTCCCGCCGCCGCACGCTGCTGGCCGGGATCGACGACGCGCTGGACGCCGTGGAGGCGGAGCCGGTGGACTTCGGCGCGCTGCTGGACGAGCAGTCCTCGGCGATGCGGCTGATGATGCTGGTGGCGCAGGTCGCCAAGCACATCGACCGGCACACCCCGGCGCGCTTCCTGATCGCGGAGACCCGCAGCGGCTACACGCTGCTCGCGGCGCTGTGGCTGGCGCGGGCCTGCGGCGTCGAGCACCAGATCGAGATCAGCCCGCTGTTCGAGACTGCGGACGCCCTGGAGGAGGGCGTGCGCGTGCTGGACGAGGCGCTGCGCTCCCCGCACTACCGCGCCTACGTGCGCGGGATCGGCCGGGTGTGCCTGCAGTTCGGCTACTCGGACTCCGGGCGCTACCTCGGCCAGCTCCCCGCGAGCTACCTGGTCGAGCGGCTCAAGCTGCGCCTCGTGGAGACGCTCGGCCGGCACGGGCTGGGCGACATCGAGGTCGTGCTGTTCGACACGCATGGCGAGAGCATCGGGCGCGGCGCGCATCCCGGGTCGCTGGCCGACCGGCTCGCCTACCTGTCGCCGCCCGCCGCCCGCGCGGCCCTCATCGCCAGCGGCCTGCGGGTCCGCGAGGAGAGCAGCTTCCAGGGCGGCGACGGCTACCTGCTGTTCGACACCCCGGCGCTTGCGCTCGCCAGCGTCGCCCGGGTGGCCGAGCACGTGTTCCAGGACCCGCCGGCGCAGCCCGACCCGATCTACGAGGAGGGCGACTTCGCCGCCGGGTTCTTCGCGACCGCGTCCAACGCCATGCAGGAGCTGGTGGAGGACCCCGGCTACGCCGCCCTGCTCGGCGCGTTCGGCCCGGCGCTCTTGGACCCCACCGGCTCCCGCCCCAGCGCGCGGCAGAGCGACGCCGGCGGCCCCGTGGCCATCCGCCACCCGCGGGAGCTGCGCGCCATCCCGAACAACGCGATCCTGCAGCAGCTCGGCTGGTGCGCCAACGTGCTGCACGGCCTGGGCGCCGCCGTGGGGCGCGACCCGGAGCTGTTCGCCGAGCTGCGGCAGAGCAGCCCGCGGTTCCGCCGGGCGCTGGAACTGGCGGAGCACGCGGCGCGGCATTCCGACCTCGACGTGCTGCGCGGCACGGTGTCGATGCTCGATCCCGGCTCCTGGCTGGACCGGGCGGCGCACGCGCGGCTGCCGGGCCGGGCGGTGCAGCTCGTGGACGTCGCGGACGCGCTGACCGGCCTCGGGCTATGGGTGCCGATGCAGGGCACCATGCGGCGGGCGCAGGCAGACCAGGTGCTGCTGCGCCGGGTCTGGCCGGACCTGCCGCACATGGCGGACCGCGAGACGCTGCTCCATGCGCTGCGCCTGGCGATCATCAGCCGGGTGTGGCTGCTGGCGGTGCAGGTGCCGGACTTCTCGCCGCGCCACGGCGCCACGCCGGAGGGGCTGCGGGCGCGGCTGCTGCGCCTGGACGTGGCGGCGACGCTCGACCTCCTGGCGGAAGTGTTCCCGCGCGACAGCGGGGCCGCGGCCCGGCGCGACTTCGGCGAGCCGCCCGGCCCCGGCGCCCACGCCTCCTACGCCGGCGAGCATGAGCGCATCTTCGAGCCGATGCGCCGCCTGTTCGGCCTGACGCGGGAGATCACCGCGGCGCTGTCGCATGAGGTGGGCGCGTTCGGCTAAGCAGCCTTGTGCAAGTTGGGACACGCCTGCTCAGGATTGTAGGGCGGATCAGCGAAGCGCCATCCGCCTTCCGTCCGCACCGCCCGGTGGCGCATGGCGCTCCGCTTATGCGCCCTACGTGTCCGGGCCAGACGCGGAGCGTCAGTTCGAGTTGGCCCAGTCATCCATGGCCCAAGCTGCGAAAGGCTGCTTAGGCCGCACGCCGCTCGCCTCCGAGGCGGGACAGGCGGCGGAGGCAGGCCGGGCAGGTGATCTGCTGCCCCGGCGGCTCGGCCCAATGCGAGCCGGGTCCCGGCTCGTCGGCGCACAGCGACATGCGGCAGTAGGGCGTCACGGCATGGAACACCCGGCTCTTGCTGCTGGCCACGCGCCCGGATTTTCGCAGCGCGACGAAAACCCGGCCAGCGCGCACAACGGCATCCTCGGGCAATGATTCCAGCATGAAGCCCCCTTTCAAGTTTCCTTGAGGCAGGCTTTAGCCGAAGAAAGATGGATTGTGCTAGAGACTACTTATCAAAAAATTTACTGCCCACGGTTGTGGAACTCCTCCATGCTTTTCTCCTATGTAGAAGGTTTATTCCGTATCCGGTGACGCCCCGCCAATCGTATTGAGGTCGTTGCGGATTGTTCCGCATCGGCATGTACGGACGGAGACAAAGCAGCGAGCGCCGCTGCAACCCCAGGCACCGCTGCGGCATTATGGACAAACCGCAACAGGCAGGACTCCCATGGCAGACACGCCGAACAGCACCTCCTCCGAGGTCGAGCAACTCCGCGCCCAGCTCGACGAGCTGCGTGCAGGGGACCCGGGGCCGGCCCTCGCGGACGCCAAGCAGCGCGCCGCCGCCGCCGTGTCGAACGCCGCAGCCACGGTGTCCGAGACTGTGGTGACGCCGATCCGCCGGGGCGCCGACCAGGTGGCCGGCCAGGTGCGCGGCGCCGTGGCAGGCGCCCGCCGCACGGCGGCGCAGGTCGATGCGCAGAAGGAGAGCCTTTCGGAGCAGGTGCGGATGCGGCCCTTTGTCGCCCTCGGCGTCGCGACGGTGGTCGGCTACGTGCTTGGCCGCGCCGTCCGCTGAGGCGGTATCGTTTCAGGTTGCGTTCAACCTGAAGAGAGGTTCCGCGCTCTTCATCACGATGCTGGAGCCTTGATCGCTCCTTCTACCTGAAGCGATCAGGCTCCAGCCGGCCGGTCCGGCCTGTGGACGCCTCGCCGCGGTTGACCTCTCCATCAGTGCCGCCTACCACCTTGGCAGTGATGCACGGCATGAGCTGCGGCCAAGCAGCGTTCCGCATGAGGGAGGACAACGAACATGGCAAGCCAAGGCTTCCGGACGTTCCCAGGCGCACCGCCGGCGCCTGACACCCCTGCCGCCGGCACCGTCCCTCCGGGTCCCGAGATGATGCTCGGCCTGTGGTCATCGTGGGCGGAGGCGGCGTCGAAGCTCGGGCGTGGCATGGTGCCGGACGGCATGACGAAGCCGGCGCCGTCCGACCAGGTTGCCGGGACCATGCTGCAGGAGAGTATGCGGCAGGTCGGCGAGATGCTGGCCCGCGACCCCATCCTGCGCGCCGCCGAGGACGCGCTCAACGCGAACCCGCTGCGCCAGGTGATCCCGGTCAACTGGGCGGAGATCGCGCGGGCGCTCCGCACGGTCTGGCTGCAGACGATGAGCCGGCCCGACAAGGCGTTCGCGGCGATGGCCGAGTTCAACGCGCAGGCCTGGAAGTCGGCCATGGACGCCTGGACCGAGGCCGGCCAACGCTGGTGGGGCCAGCACAGCGAGACGCCGCCCGCCGCCGTCGGCGACAAGCGGTTCGCCGCGCCGGAATGGCAGAGCAACCCGGCCTACCGCACGATGAAAGACCTCTACCTGCTCGCGTCGGACTGGCTGCTGCGGCAGGCGGGCGAGGCGGACGGGCTGAGCGCCGCGGAGCGCCAGCACCTCGACTTCCACCTGCGCCAGTTCGTGGACGCGATGAGTCCCACCCTGCAGCTCGCCGCCAACCCGGCGGCGCTGAAGCGCGCCGTGGAAACCGGCGGCGCCAGCGTCGCGGAGGGCGTCCGCAACCTGATGCATGACATCAAGGAGGGCAAGCTCAGCATGGTCGATGCCACGGCGTTCGCGCCGGGGCGCAACCTGGCGCTGTCGCCGGGCAAGGTGGTGTACCGCAACAAGCTGATCGAGCTGATCCAGTACGCGCCGGCGGGCGGCACGGTGCACGAGGTTCCGCTGCTGATCCTGCCGCCCTGGATCAACAAGTTCTACATCCTCGACATGCAGCCGAAGAACAGCATGGTGCGCCATCTGGTCGAGCAGGGCTTCACCGTGTTCATGGTGTCCTGGCGCAACCCTGACGGCGCGATGGAGGGCACCACCATCGAGGACTACGTGGACCTCGGCCCACTGGCCGCGAGCGACGTGGTGCGGGAGATCACTGGCAGCAAGACGGTCAACGTCATGGGCTACTGCATCGGCGGCACCCTGCTCGCCATGACGCTGGCCTGGCTCGCCGCCCGGGGCGACGGGCGGTTCGGCGCGGTGACGTTCATGGTGTCCTTGCAGGACTTCACCAAGGTGGGCGACACCGCCATTTTCCTGGGCGAACCCACCATCGACTTCATGGAGCAGCAGATGCTGGAGCGCGGCTATCTCGACAGCCGCGAGATGTCCAACATGTTCAACCTGCTGCGTTCCAACGACCTGATCTGGTCCAACGTGGTGAACAACTACCTGATGGGGCAGAAGCCACCGGCCTTCGACCTGCTGTACTGGAACAGCGACGGCACCCGCATGGCCCGCACGGCGCACGCCTGGTACCTGCGGAACACCTACGTCGAGAACAACCTGATCGAGCCGGGCAAGATCCGCCTGAAAGGCGAGGCGCTGGACCTCGGCCGCATCAGCCAGGACATCTACGCCGTGGGCGCGGAGAAGGACCACATCGTGCCGTGGAAGGCGGCCTGGCGCATCACCCGCCTCACCGGCGGCGCCGTGCGCTACGTCGTGGCGTCGAGCGGGCACATCGCCGGCATCATCAACCCGCCCGGCGGCAAGGGCACCTACTGGACCAACGAGGCCCGCGCCGAAACGCCGGAGCAGTGGCGCGGAGCGGCGCAGGCGAGCAACGGGAGCTGGTGGACGGACTGGTTCGCCTGGCTCGCCGCGCGCTCCGGCCAGAAGGTTGCGCCGCCTGCGATGGGGGGAGAACGCTACCCGGCCCTTGGGGACGCGCCCGGAAGCTACGTGCTGGAGAAGTAGCGCAGGGGGCGCGGCTACCCCGCCTTGCGCGCCATCAGGGCGCCGCGCTCCTCAAGCAGGGCGTCGCGCTCCTTGAGGAGCGCCGCGTTCGCCTGTCGCGCCGCCTCCATCTGCGCCGCATGGTCCGCCGCCGCCTCAGCCAGCCGGTCCCGCTCCCGCCGCAGCGTGCGGCACTGCTCCTCCAGGTCGTCCATCTCCGCCGACGCGGCGCGCAGCTTGAGCTGCATCGAGTTCTGGTCGCCGCGCAGCCCGTCGCGCTCGTCCTCGAGACGCCGGACCGCTGGGAGGATACGCTGCAACAGGCGGAATAGCGGGGTCAACGGGGTCCCTCCTTGCTCGAAGTCTGCGAGGGCTACGTCCGTTGCAGGACCGAATGCAAGGCCCCTTCGCTCCCACGGACCATCAGGCGGCCGAGGCCGGCGCTACGGCGTCGCCGCGGGTGGCGCGGCCGAGGCCAAGGCCCCACCCCCCGCCCCTGCCGTCGCGAGCAGCGGCGCCGAGTGCGCGTACTGCGAATCGAGCATCACCTTGGCGGCGGCGTAGGTGTTGGCCACGGTGAGCGGCTGGCCGTCCTGGGCCAGCAGGCCCGCGTTGCGCATCACCGTCAGGCTCGCCACCCGGAGGCTGGATGCCCTGGGCTGCTTGGCCAGCGTGTCGAGGAAGCGCATGGCGCCGGCCGGGCCGAGGACGTGCATCAGGTAAAGGTCCGCAGAGGTCACGCGCCGCCCGAGCCGCGCCTCCATCGCCACCCGCTCCCGCTTCATGCTGTCCGCGGCTAGCTTCGCCGACAGGACCGGGTTGCTGCGGAGGTCCAGGATGGCGGACTTCACCTCGTCGGGCATCACGAGGTCGCCGGTCCGGGTGGTGCGGATGGCCGCCGCGTAGTCCGCCACGTCGTGCTCCGAGCCGTAGTCCCGGACCGCGCGCAGCCACGTCCCCGAGGTGAACTGCAGCAGGCCGCGCGCCGACGACTGGCGGTTGAGCGCGTCCGGGTCGAACCGGCTTTCGCGCCAGGCGATCGCCGTGAGCAGGCGGGGATCGACGCCGGACTCGCGGGCGGCCGTCTGGATGGCGTCCAGCACGGCGGGCGGCACAGCCGGGTCGTCCCAGGTCGTGTTGGCCAGGGGCACGAGGCCGCGGTGCGCCGCGCTGGCGCTGCGAACGCCTCCGGGATTGGCGGCATGGCCCGGCCCGGCGGAGCGGCC
>CAXTTB010000210.1:0-6316 GCA_964246905.1 uncultured Acetobacteraceae bacterium
AAGCAGCCCCGGCGCGTCCCTGCCAAGGCCGACGCCGACCAGCCGCTCGACGTCATAGGCGCCATGCGCCCGGCCTACGACGCCCACCCGGCGCAGGCCTGGCTGCACAGGCCTGGCTGCGCAGCCTGGCTGCATCGGCGGGGCGAGACGCGCGGGTGGCGGAGCAATCACGGCCGCGCCCACGTCACGCTGAACGGCGCGCTGCACTGGCCGTCGCGGGCGGTGGTCACGCGCCAAGCGGGCAAGACCACCGCGGCCGAGATGATCGCCTTTGCTTGAGGACTTGGCCCGGCGCCAGCCAACGGCCAGCACCGTCCACGTCGTCCTGGACAATGCCGCCTGCAACCGCGCCATCGCGGCCAGGGAATGGCTGGCGACCCCGGGCTGCACGGTCCGCTCGTTCTTTCTGCCGCCCTGTGCACCCAACCTGAACCTGGGCGGGCGCCTGGGGCGGCTGCTCAAGACGACGCCCTGGAACACCCGTTGCCCGGCTTCCGCAGAGTTCCCCGGCTTCCGCAGAGTTCAGGGCAGCCCTCCACGGCTTCTTCGCCGACCTGCCGGACATGACCGGCCAGCTCGCCAGCCCGCTGACCAGCAACTTCCACCTGATCGGCGACCAGCAAAGCCGAGCTTCACCAGCGTGGGGTTCATCAGATGGTCGGCGAGAGTTGGCGCAGCGTTTCAAAGGCCCGCCGCAAGTGTGCATCCAGGCCTGGTTTTGGATCATCAAACCAGGATTTCGCGGCGTAGCCGAGGGCGGCCATCCCGACCTGAGCCGCGAGGGTCGCGAGGCCATCGCCGAAACCTCGGCGGCTCAACGCTGCGGAAAGAGCGCCGGTCAGGTTCGCCGTCTTCGTCAGCACCCGCTCCTGCAGCGAAGACGCTCCGTTTCCATGACTACGGCGAACCGGCGGACGTGTTGCGTCTTGAGGAGGTGGCTGTACCCAGCCCCCGCGCCGGGCAAATACGTATTCAGATGCACGCTTGCGGGCTTAATCCCGCAGACTGGTATCTTTGCCGGGGCTTGTTCGCCGGCGACCTCCCCCGTGGCGTCGGCCTGGACGTGTCCGGAACGGTGGAGGCGGTCGGCGAAGGCGTGACGGACGTGCACATCGGAGGCCGTGTGTTGGGCGTGCCCGATTTCAGAGGGTATCCGAGCGCCGGAGCGGCTGACGAGGCAGTCTTGGCCGTTTGGACGCCCGTCCCACAAGGACTTGATTTCGTCGAGGCGGCCGCGCTCCCCATGGCGGTCGAGACTGCCTGTCGGAGCCTCGACATCCTGGCGGTGACGGCCGGGCGTAGGCTCCTGGTGCATGGCGCGGGAACGATGATCGGCTTTGCCGCCGTGCAAATGGCGATCATGCGCAAGGCGCGGGTGATTGCAGTCGCAGGCGACACCTTCGGGGGGCAGCTCCGCGCTTTTGGCGCCGACGTCACGCCGTATGGGGACGGCATGATCGAGCGGGTGCTCGGCATCGGCGGGGGAGCGCCGGACCTGATCTTAGACGCCGGCCCGGTCAGCGGCGTGCTGCCCGACCTCGTCACGATAGCCGGCGGCGATGGGCGCCGCGTGCTCACTGTCAGCAATCACGGCGCCGCCGCCGACGGTCTGGGCGTGCACAACAGCTTCGAAAGCGAGCTGCGCTACAACGTGCTTGGCGATTTCGCGAAGCTTGCCGCCGAGGAGCGGTTCACCGTGCCGGTCGCACGCACGTTTCCACTCGAAGACTGGCGCGAGGCGCTCGATCTCAGCCTGAGCGGGCACGCCCGCGGTAAACTCGTCCTCCTACCAACGGGCGCAGCCGGCAGGAATTGATGCCGCCCGGCGGGAGCTCCAGGTTGCTGGCCCCAGCGTGCCTCTTTTCAACCGGACCACTGCGCCGTGGTCGTTGCATCACGTTCCGATCATAGTCGAAAGCCGAAACCCAACTTGAGACGCCGCTCGCGCCCTGCGCTATCCTCCCCGCGTGACCTCCCAAGCCCTTTCCCCCGTCAGCCTCGCCACCAACGGCCAAGTCGCCGTCCTCACCATGCAGGACCCGGCCAAGCGCAACGCCCTCGGCGCCGCCATGCTGGACGGGCTGACCCGCGCGTTCCAGGGCTTCGCCGGCCAGGACATCCGCGCCGTGGTGCTGCGGGCACGGCCAGCGGACCGGGTGTGGTGCGCCGGCTTCGACATCGGCGACTTGGCACCGGACTTCGACCCCCTGGCGCAGGACGGCCCGCTGCAAGCCCTGTTCCGCTGCGTGGCCGAGTGCCCGGCGCCGGTGATCGCCATGCTGCACGGCTCGGCCTGGGGCGGCGGCACCGACCTCGCGCTGCGCTGCGACATCGCGGTGGCGGACCCGACGTGCAGCCTGGCCTTCACCCCGGCGCGGCTCGGCCTGCCCTACGACCCCGACGGATTGCTGAACGTCCTGCTGCGCGGCGGGCTGCACATAGCTGCCGAGATGTTCGCGACGGCCGACCCGGTGCCGGCGGAGCGCGCGCTGGCGCTGCGCCTGCTGAACCACCTGGTGCCGGAGGCGGAGCTGGAAGCGTTCACCTACGCCCTCGCCGCCCGCATCGCCGCCAACGCGCCGCTCTCGGTCAGGAGCGCCAAGCAGCAGTTGCGGGCGCTGGCCCAGGCGATGCCGCTGCCCGCCGCCACGGCGCAGCGGTTGCACGAGGGCCGCCGCCGGGCGCTCGGCAGCGAGGACTACCGCGACGGCCTGGCGGCGTTCCGCGCCCGGCGCCCGCCGGTGTTCCGGGGGCGGTGATTCAGCCCGCCGGGCGCTGGGCCGCAATGAACCGCCACACGTCGTCCAGCACCGGCGCGCGCCAGCGGAACAGCGGGGTGAAGGCGGTCACGATGCCGACGTGGCCCAGCCCCGGGTAGATCCGGCTCTGCACCGGGCCGCCCACCGCCGCCACCCGGGCGGCGAGCGAGCGCGTGTTGGCCGGGCGCCCCGTCCGGTCCGCGTTCCCGGCCAGCAGCAGCAAGGGCGGGTTGTGGCCATCGACGTAGCTGACCGGCTGGCTCGCCGGGCCGTCGCCCACCGGGGCGAACACCGGGATGACGTCGGGGTCGGTGATCGGCAGGAAGTCGTAGGGTCCGGCCAGCCCCACCATGCCGGCCAGCCGCGCCCGGTCCAGCCCGGCCTGCGCCAGCCAGCGCGGGTCGAGCGCCAGCATCGCCGCGTTGTAGGCGCCGGCGGAGTGGCCGACGAGGAACACGCGATGCGGGTCGGCGCCAAGCTCGGCCGCGTGGGCGATGGCCCAGGCGACGGCCTGCGCGTTGTCCTGGAGGAAGCCGGGAAAGACGACCTCGGGGTAGAGCCGGTAGTCCGGCACCACGACCACGGCGCCGCGGGCGGCCAGCGGCGTGGCCACGAAGGCGTAGGTCCCGCGCTCCCCGGTGCGCCAGCTTCCGCCATACAGGAACACCACCAGCGGATGCGGCCCGGTTGCGCCGGGCCGGTAGATGTCGAGCATCCGCCGCGGGCCGTCGCCGTAAGCGACGCCGCGCTCCACCGTCACGCCGCCCCTCGGCACGGCCGCGTTCAGCAGCCCGGCCCCGGAGCAGCCCGCGAGCAGGGCGGCGCACAGCCCGGCCGTGAGGGACGCCAGCCTGGACAGGATCACGTCACGCGCGGCCCAGGACCCAGCCGGCCCAGGCGGCGAGAAGGCAGGCCAGCACCGAGCCGGCCATGTAGCCCAGCGCCGGGGCGGTGCGCCCGGCCTGCAGCAGCTCAAGGGATTGCAGGCTGAACGAGGAGAAGGTGGTGAAGCCGCCGCACAGACCGACCATCACGAAGGCCCGCAGGTCCACGACGTCCAGGTGTCCGCGGCCCAGCGCGCCGCTGAGCAGCCCGCGCTCCCCAAGCGCCGCCGCGAACAGCCCGATGACGAAGCCGCCGATGACGTTGATGAGCAGGGTGCCCCAGGGAAAGCTCGGCCCGGTCAGGGCCAAGACCCAAACCCCGAGCCAGTAGCGCGCCAAGCCGCCCAGCGCGCTTCCCAACAGGACCCAAAACGAAACCGCCACGCGCCCTCCCCCATCCCCTTCAACATAAAGCAGCAATTCTCCAAACCCACAAAGCTTGACGGCGCGCAGGCCAACCGCGACTATTCAATTACAGGTTGAAACAACACAGGACCGCCATGTCCAGCCCGCAGGGAAGGCCGCCCTTCGCGCCGCTCCGCATCGACGCCGGCGACCTGCTCGTCCTGCAGCGGTCCGGCCTGTTCGCGCAGGGCTGGTTCCTGGAGCGCAACACCGACCTGGGCGAGGCCGGCCTGGACCCGCTGGTGCACTACTTCCGCTACGGCTGGAAGGAGGGCCGCTGGCCCAACCCGTACTTCGACCCGGCCTGGTACCTGCAGCGCAACCGCGACGTGCGGGACAGCGGGGTGGAGCCGCTGCTGCACTACATCGAGCATGGCGAGGCGGAGGGCCGCCAGCCGGTCGCCTGGTTCGAGCCGGACTGGTACCGCGCGACCCACGGCATCCCCGACGGGCATCTCTGCCTGGCGCACTTCCTCCAGCACCGGCACGGCGGCCTGGTCAGCCCGATCCCGGAGTTCGACGCGGCGCACTACCTCCTGCGCTCCCCCGACGTGCGCGCGGCACGGATGGACCCGTTCGAGCATTACCTGCTGCAAGGCGCCAAGGAGGACCGGGAGGTGGCGCCGGGCTTCGACGGGCGGTTCTACCGCGAGCGATACCTGCGCCACCTGCCCGGCGCCAACCCGCTGCTGCACTACCGCGCGCACCGGCACCAGCCCGGCGTGTTCCCGGCCCGGCCCGCGGCCGACACCGACATCCCCGCCGAGGTGCGGCGCAACACCCAGCCGGGGCCGCTGTTCGAGGAGGTGCAGCCCTTGGCGCCGGACGCCCCCCGCCGGGCCAAGGTGCTGGCGTTCTACCTGCCGCAGTTCCACCCGGTGCCGGAGAACGACGCCTGGTGGGGCCGCGGCTTCACCGAGTGGACCAACGTGGCCCGCGGCGTGCCGCGCTTCGCCGGGCACTACCAGCCGCGCATCCCGCGGGACCTCGGCCATTACCGGCTGCACGGCACGGAGACGCTGCGGCGGCAGGCGGAGCTGGCGCGCGGCGCCGGGGTGCATGGCTTCGTGTTCTACTTCTACTGGTTCAACGGGCGCCGCCTGCTGGACGCGCCGCTCGACGCGCTGCTCGCCGATCCCACCGTGGACCTGCCGTTCTGCCTGATGTGGGCGAACGAGAACTGGTCCCGCCGTTGGGACGGGTCGGAGCACGAGGTGCTGATCTCCCAGGACTACCATCAGAGCGACGAGCCGGCGCTCGTGGCGGAGCTGCTGCGGCACTTCCGGGACGCGCGCTACATCCGGCTCGGCGGGCGCCCGGTGCTGATGGTGTACCGCGCCGGGCTGATCCCGGGGACCGCCGCCGCGGTGGACCGCTGGCGCGCGCTGTTCCGCCGGCACGGGGAGGACCCGGTGTTCGTCATGGCGCAGAGCTTCGACGACCGCGACCCCCGCCCCTTCGGCATGGACGCCGCCGTGGAGTTCCCGCCGCACAAGCTGACCAACAGCCTGGAGCTGCTGAACCCCGGCTTGCGGATGCTGGACCACGCGGCGACGGCGCGGGTGTACTCGTACGAGGACGCGGCGGCATCGTCGGACCTGGCGCCCACGCCCTACCCGCTGATCCGCACGGCGCTGCCGAGCTGGGACAACGACGCGCGGCGGCAGGGCGCGGGCATGGTGCTGCACGGATCGACGCCGGCGGCCTACCAGGCGTGGCTCGGCCGGCTGATCGACGCCGCGGCCGCGCAGCCGGTCGGGGGCGAGGCGGTCGTCTGCGTGAACGCCTGGAACGAGTGGGCGGAGGGCGCGTACCTCGAACCCGACGTGCACTTCGGCGCCGCCTACCTGAACGCCACCGGGCGCGCGGTGGCCGGGGTGGCGACGGAGGCAGGGCGCCGGCGGCTGCTGCTGGTGGGGCATGACGCCTGGCCTTCGGGCGCGCAGATGCTGCTGCTCCACCTCGGGCGTCACCTGCGGCAGGTGCGGGGCATGGAGGTCGCGTTCCTGCTGCTGGGCGGCGGCGCGCTGGAAGCCGAGTACCGGGCGGTGGGGCCGGTCACGGTCCTGGCCGGCTTGCAGGACCTGCCGCGCCAGGCGCAGGCTGCGGCGGCCCGGGGCTATGACCGCGCCATCGTCAACACCTCCGCCGCCGCGGGTGCCTGCGAGGCGCTGGTCCAGGCCGGGATCGCCTGCACGATGCTGGTGCACGAATTGCCGCGCCTGCTGCGGGAGCGCGGCCTGGTGGAGGGGGCAAGAAGCGGGGCGG
>CAXTTB010000211.1:0-6311 GCA_964246905.1 uncultured Acetobacteraceae bacterium
GTATAACAGCCCGCCGTTGGGCCTTGGCATTCAGGTTGCCCGCGGGGGTCCCCCGGCCCGGCCCGGAGCGCAGCCGCACCCCGCTCGCGGTCAGCTTCACCGTCCCGTCCGGCTTCGCCGGGGTGCCGGTCAGCCGGGCGTCGAGCGCAATCGTGCCGTCCGCCGCAAGCTCCGGCGAAGCGAGCCGCAGGAGGTCCGCCGGCGCCCGCAGCGTGGCCGTCGCGTCCAGCGTGGGTGACAGGCGCCCGGCCACGTCCAGCACCGCATCCCGCACGCCCAGCCGCAGCCGGTCCACCGAAACCCCGTCGGCGAAGCGGACCCGCGCCGGCGCCAGCAGGCGCAGCGTCTCGCCCTTCGCCGCCACCTGGAAGGCGTTGAGCTGCACCGCCTTGGCCACCGCGTCCACCACGGCAGCACCCGTGACCTGGACGTTCGTGATTTGGGCCTCGGTGCCGCCGACCTGCAGCGCCGCCGTCGTCCGCACGGCCAGCGCCGCCTGCGGGCCGGACACGTCCACCTTGGCGGACCCTTTCACCCCCGCGGCGTCGATGCCCTCCGCCACGAGGTGCGCGTCCACCACCGGATCGGCCGTGGGGTCGGCGACGCGGGCGTTGAGGACGGCATGGCCGACGCGGCTGCCGGGCAGGCCGGCGTTGCGAAGCTCCGCATGGAGCCGGGCCTCCTGCGCGTCCAGGTTGGCCTGCGCCGTGACACCGCCGGACAGCGGCTGGCCGATGAACGGGCGCAGGTCGTCGAGCTTGTCCATGCGGAGGTCAACCTGGCCGAGCGGCAGCTTGGCGCCGGCGGGCAGGGACAGCGTGCCCTCCGCGTGCAGGCTGCGCCAGTCCGCGCGCTCGATGGTGGCATGAAGCGCGCCGTCCGCCTCGCGCCGGGCCGTGATCCCCAGGGCGAGCGGCGCGCCTTCCAGCGTGCCCTCCGCCGTCACCTGCCCGGCCGGCTTGCCCGGCAGGCCCGTGAGCGCCGCCGTCAGCGTCACCGGCCCGCGCGGCACGTTCGGCGCGCCGACCTCGCCCTTGACCGTGGTGTCGAGCGACAGGGCATCCATCGGCCCCTGCACATGCCCATCGGCCTCCAAGGCGCCGGTCAAGGTCGGGGCGAGCGCCGACAGGTCGGACAGGCCGAGGCGGTACGTGGCGTCCAGCGCATCCGCCTTCTTATTTCCCCCGTGCATGTTCCCTTGGGCTGACAGCCGCAGCGCCTTGCCGTCGATCTCCAGCCGCGACAGCGTGATGTCCGGCCCGGCAACCTGCGCCGACGCCCCCAGCGTCGCGTCGCCCAGCAGCGCCGGCACCGGCGCCAGCCCGCCGGTGATCGACAGCTTGCCGTCCAGGTCCGCCCGCGTCACGCCGCCCGCCATCGCCGCCCGCAGGTGCAGCGCCGTGCTGCCATGCAGGTCGATCCCGCCGATGGCGGCGAGCGGCGCGAGGTCAGCCGCAGCCAGGTCGGCGTTGGCGGAGATGTCGCCCCCCGTCTTCGCGTCGCCCTTCACGGTCAGCAGCGGATGGGTGAGCGCGAAGGTGACGGGCCGGGCCGGGTCGTCCAGCCGCGCGTCGGCGTCCAGCACCAAGGGCGACGCGGCCAGCAGCGCCGGGTCCGGGATCGGCAGGCGCACGCCCTCCGCCGCCGCATGAAGCCCGACCCGGCCCGCGTTGCCCTGGATGTCTGCCACCAGCCGCTGCACGGCGGCGCCCGCGGCGGCCAGGCCCTCAATCCGCAACTGACCCGAGGCGTCCGGCGTGGTGAACTTCCCGTGCACCCGGGCCTGCAAGGCGACGCTCTGCCAGGACACGTCCGGGCGCGGCGTCATGGCCGGGGCGGAGGCGGACAGGTCGAGGTCGGCCGCCGATCCCTCCAGGTCCAGCGTGCCCCGGGCCTGTGCCTGCAGCGGGCCGGCGGTCAGCGCCAGGTCCGTCGCGACGGCGTTGCGCGGCCCGTCCAGGCCCACCTTGACCGACAGCGGCCCGAGGCCCGGCAGCGTCGCCGCCGTGGCGATCAGGCCGCCATCCGGCTCGGCGGCGTCGAGCGTCCCCGCGATATGCGCCGGGTCGAGGCGGACGGTCGCCTTGTAGTCGCCGGGCGAGTCCAGGCGGTGCAGCGCGAGGTCCGCGCTGGCGTCCTGCAGCGACGCGCCGTCCACGGCACCATCCACGGACAGCACGGCCGCCGGCCCGACCACGCCGGGGCCAAGCTCCACCCGGGCCACATGGATGCGCTGCGCCGCGACCCGTACCGGCAGGTTGAACGGCTGGCTGCTCTCGGCCGCGGGCGCCGGGGGGGCGGTGCTTGCGGCCGGCAGCCGGGGCACCTGGATGCGCGTGGCCTCCAACCGTTGGACCGAGGCGGTACGCTGCAGAAGCCGGGTCGGCGACCAGTCGAGCGCCACGTCGTCGGCCAGCAGCCAGGCGCCGGCCGCGTCGCGCACCTCCAGGTGGTGCAGGCGCAGCGCGTCGGGGAAGCGGCCCGACAGCCCCTCCACCACGACGGCACCGCCGGTCACGCGCCCGATCAGTTGCTCCGCCGCGATGCGGCCCGGCCCGATGTTCAGCGCCAGCACAATGGCGACCACCAGCACGACCGGGAGCAGCAGGAGCAGGCCCAGGACCCACAGCGCCGCGCGGAGCATACGGCGCATCAGAAGGGGGCGCATCAGAAGGCCTGCCCAATGCCGATGTACAGCTCGAACGAGTCATCGCCGCTCCGCTTGTTGAGCGGCACGGCCACGTCCAGCCGGACCGGCCCGATGGGCGTGTAGTAGCGCGCACCCACCCCGGCGCCGGCCCGCAGCCCGCTGCCGAACCCGGCGCTGGAGCTGGACACCTGCCCGGCATCCAAGAACACCGCGGCCCCGAAGCTCTCGCCGAAGCGTTGCCGGTACTCGACTGTCGCCGCGGTGATCGACGTGCCGCCGGTGGGCCGGTTGCTCGCGAACCGCGGACCGATGGACTGGTACTTATAGCCCCGCACCGTGCCGCCCCCTCCGGCGTAGAACCGCTCGTCCGGCGGCAGGTCGAAGGTGCTTGCCCCCTGCACGCTGCCGATCAGGCCGCGCAGCGCCACGACGCTGCGGCCCGGGGCGCCCAGGTTGACGTAGGTCGAGCCTGACACCTGCATGATGGTGAACGTCGCCTGCCGCCCGACCAGGACCTGCGTCGGCGTCGCGAGTGCCGCCGCCTTGATGCCGTGCGTCGGCTCGAACAGCCCCTCCGGCCCCGTCGAATCGTAGCGCAGGCCGAGCGGCAGGCCGAGCAGGGTGTAGCTGCGCTGCACGCCTTCCTGGGTGATCAACGACTGCTGCGCCTGCACGCCGACGCTGCCCGTCCAGACCTGCGCGAACCTGCGGTTGAGGGTGATGCCGGCCAGCTCCGCCGTGCGGTTGTAGGCATCGAGGTTCTCCTTGATCGCTTGCAGGCTCACCGTCACCGACTGGTCCCGCCGCCACACGTCCGGCTTCACCAGCGCGGCCGTCACGTTGTAGCCGCTGCCCCGGCTGGCGCTGCCGCCGAGCTCCGTCACCGCGGCGCCCAGGTTCAACTGCTCCGCCTGGCCGAACAGGTTGCGGTGCTGGAAGGTGACGCCGGCGCTGGCGCCGAGGTCGGTCGAGTACTCGGCCGTGACGCCCACGGCGTGCCGCGGGCGCTCCGTCAGGTCGAAGGCCAGCGGCAACTGCCCGGCTGCGTCCACCTGCTCGGCCGCCTTGGCGCGGACGGTCGCGAACACGCCGAGCTGCGCGAGGTCCTGCCGCGCGCGCTCGATCTTCGCCGGGTCGAACCGCTCGCCCTGGCTGACCAGCAGCCGGCGCCGCACGAAGTCCGGGTCCACCCGCGTCGTCCCGCCGAGGCTGATCGGCCCGAGATCGACCTGCGGGCCGGCGTCCACCTTGTAGGACACGTCCAACGCCTGCGCGGGCGCGTCGAGCATCGCCACCGGCGGCGCGACCTTGGCCAGCGCGTAGCCCTGGCTCCGCAGCGCGTCCAACACGCGCCCCTGCCCCGCCAGCACGTCCGCCGCCAGCGCCGGGGCGCCAGGCTCGACGCCCAAAGCCGCCCGCGCCTGCTCCGGCACCTGGCCTTCCAGCGTGACCCGGCGCAGGTGGAACACCGGCCCGGGGTCGATCCCGACCGTCACCGGAACCGGGGCGCCCGCGGCTTCCAGCACCGTCGGCAGCGCCGGGTCGTCGAGGCCGCGCCCGGCCACCTGCACCGTGACCCGGGCGGCGTAGTGGCCGTAGCTGTTGAGCGCCGTGGCGAGGCGGCCCCCATCGTCCCGCGCGCGGGTCACGAGCGCGAACGGGCCGACCGGGGCGCTTTCCCGCAGCGACACGAGGTTGGAGCTGTCCTTCAGCGCCTGGTCCAGCGCCCCGTTGCCGGTCGGCGCGATGGACACGGTGTAGGGCTGCGGATCGGCCGCGCCCGCGGCGGCGCCGTGCAGCGCGGCGAGCGCGGCGGCGAGCAGGGCCACCCGCCGCGGACATCTCGTTCCGGCCTTGAACATGCGGCAGCATAGTGTTGAAACATCGAGTACGCGCCTGATTCGCATCCGTGTCCTGCTGCCCCGCCCGCTGCCGTCCCAAGATTGTCACAGGTGCGTTGTTGTCCCGCCACACACGGATTGATATGCGGTTTCCATGAAGCTCCCCACCCCTCGCGTGCGTCAAAGGAGCCTGCCTGTCCTGGCCCCTGTGGACGGGGCGCCGATGAAAGAGACGCCGGCGGGAACGGAGCCGACGCCGCGCCTGCCGACGCACCGGCTGCGTCCGGCCCGGCGGGGCGTCGCCATCGCCTTGTGGACGCTTCCCGCCGCGGCGGTCCAGGCCGGGATGCTCGTATTGCCCGGGCGTGGCAAGATTGTGTTCGCCCGGCTGTACTGGGCCAGCCTGTGCCGCCTGCTCGGCCTGCGCGTGCGGGTGATCGGCCAGCCGGCGCGCGGCGGCGCGCGGCCGGTGGTGTTCGCGTCGAACCACTCGTCCTGGCTCGACATCCTGGTCCTGGGCGGCGTGCTGGAGGGCTGCTTCATCGCCAAGGAAGAGGTCGGGCGCTGGCCGGTCATCCGCACCGTCGCCCGCCTGGGCCGCACCGTGTTCGTCACCCGCCGCCCCGCCGACACCGGGCGGGAGCGCGACGCCATGCGGGACCGCCTGGACGCGGGCGACAACCTGATCCTGTTCCCGGAAGGCACCAGCTCCGACGGCTCCCGGGTGCTGCCGTTCCGCTCGGTGTTCTTCTCGGTGGCGGAGGCGCAGCCGGGACGCTCCTCCCCGCTGATCCAGCCGGTGTCGGTGGTCTATGACCAGTTGGGCGGGCTGCCCATCGGCCGGGCGAGCCGCCCGGTGTTCGCCTGGTACGGCGACATGGACCTCGCGAGCCACTTCTGGCGCCTGGCGCAGCACCGCGGGCTGCGCGCCACCGTGCTGCTGCACGCGCCGGTCGATCCGGCCAGCTACCCGTCGCGCAAGGCGATGGCGCAGGCGGTGTGGCAGGTGGTGGCGGAGGGCGCGGCGGCGCTGCGGCAGAACCGGCCGGTGCGGCCCGCCTCGCATTCCACGGCCGAAGATGCGCCGCCGGTCCGGCCCGCTTTTGCTTGACAAGGCTCAGGCCCGATCTGCCACACTCGGCTTCGCCGGAGTTGGCGACATCAAAGGGGAGGCATTCGAACGCTGCCGCGCTTGACCCGGGCCGGACGCCTGCCCATTCCTCCCTTGAACATGGCCGGACCTCGGCCGGATGGGGAGCGTCCTTGGCTGTGACCGCGACGAACGATGGGACAAGCCGGAAACGGCTGCACGTCATCACCTGGGGCTGCCAGATGAACGTGTATGACAGCGGGCGCATGGCGGACGTGCTGGCGCCCCTGGGCTACGCGCCCACGCCCACCCCGGACGACGCCGACATGGTGATCCTCAACACCTGCCACATCCGCGACAAGGCGGCGGAGAAGGTGTTCAGCGAGCTGGGCCGCCTGCGCGCGGTCAAGCAGGCGCGGGAAGCGGCGGGGCGCCCGACCATCCTGGCCGTCGCCGGCTGCGTGGCGCAGGCGGAGGGGGCGGAGATCATCGCCCGCGCGCCGTTCGTCGATATCGTGCTGGGTCCGCAGACCTACCACCGCCTGCCGGAGATGGTGGCCCGGGCCGCCCGCGCCGGCGGCGGCGTGATCGAGACGGACTTCCCGGCAGAGGCCAAGTTCGACCATTTGCCGGACAGCGCGGCGCCCCAAGGCGTGACCGCGTTCCTCACGGTCCAGGAGGGCTGCGACAAGTTCTGCTCCTTCTGCGTCGTCCCCTACACCCGCGGCGC
>CAXTTB010000212.1:0-6307 GCA_964246905.1 uncultured Acetobacteraceae bacterium
CCGTCCGCGAGCGCCGCGGCGAGCGCCTGCGCGATGCGGGCCGGCGGCATCCGCGCGGCCTTGGCGCTCACCATGGCGGCGTTGGTCGCCATGTCGCCATGGGCGGCCTCCCGCGCCGGGGTGACTTCCACCCGGGCCGCCGCGTCGTCCGGCAGGTCCGGCACCCCCCGGCGCAACGCGGCCACCACGTCGGAGCGCACGCGGGCGAAGATGTTCTCCGGCACAACGTTTTCTGGCAAAATGAGTCGTCCTGTCAGCCGATGGTGAAGGGGTCGGTCAGGCGGCGGTGCTCGTCCAAGGCGAAGCGGTCCGTCATCCCGGCAATATAGTCCGCAACCGTCAGCGCCGCACGCGGCCCGTCCGCCTCCCCGGCGCGCGGGCGCCAGCCGTCCGGCAACATGCTGGTGTCGCCATGCAGCAGGGTGAACAGCGCCTCCGTCACCTTGCGGGCCTTGTTGCTCATGCGGTTCACCCGCCAGTGGCGGTACATGTGGGCGTACAGGAACTCCTTGACCGCCCGGTTCGACTCCGCCATCGCCGGGCTGAACGCGATCACCGGCTTCTTCGCGTGGCGGATCGCCGCCGCGTCCGCGGGATCGAGCGCCGCGATGCGCCGCCGGCTTTCCGTCGTCAGGTCGGTCGCGAAGCTGTTGATCACCCGGCGGATCGTCTCATGCCGCAGCCGCGCGGGCGGCACGTCGAGGCTGGAGCGCCGGGCCAGCGCCAGCGACGCCCCCACCACCGGCAGGTGCGCGATGTCGTCCGGCCCGAACAGCCCGGCGCGCATCCCGTCGTCCAGGTCGTGGCTATGGTACGCGATGTCGTCCGCCATCGCCGCCACCTGCGCCTCTCCCCCCGCCTGGGTGTGCAGGTCGAGCAGGTGGCGCGCGTTGTACTCGGCGATGTAGGGCGGCGGGTGGCGCAGCGGGCCGTTGTGCTTGGCCAGGCCCTCCAGCGCCTCCCACGTCAGGTTCAGCCCGTCGAACGCGGCGTAGCGGTCCTCCAGCTTGGTCACGATGCGGAGGCTCTGCGCGTTGTGGTCGAAGCCGCCATAGGGCTTCATGCGGGCGTTCAGCCCCTCCTCCCCGGCATGGCCGAACGGCGGGTGGCCCAGGTCGTGCGCCAGGGCCAGCGCCTCCGTCAGGTCCTCGTCCAGGCCAAGCTCCCGGGATATGGAGCGGGCGATCTGCGCGACCTCGATGCTGTGGGTCAGCCGGGTGCGGAAGTAGTCGCCCTCATGGTTGACGAAGACCTGGGTCTTGTACTGCAGCTTGCGGAAGGCGGCGCTGTGGATCACCCGGTCGCGGTCCCGCTGCCACGGGCTGCGGCCCGGGCTTTCCGGTTCCGGATGCAGGCGGCCTCGGGACGTTTCGGGCCGGACGGCGTAGGGGGCGTGGGACATGGCGCGACTATAAGGGATCGCGCGCCCGATGCCGCATCGCATCTGCACTATCCAATGCCGCACTGGCATCTTCAATATGAGGACGGCACGCGCTATGTCTCCTCCATGAACAGCATCAGCGACCTCACGCGCTTCTCCGTGTCCGACCGCGCCGCCGAGCGGGTGGCGGAGATCGTGGCCGCGCAGTCCCGCCCGGCGGCGCTCCGCGTGGCCGTGCTGGCCGGCGGGTGCAGCGGGTTCCAATACAAGTTCGAGCTGGACGAGGCGGTGCAGCCGGACGACTTCGTGGTGGAAGCGCCGGGCGCCCGGGTGCTGGTGGACCCGGTGAGCCTGGACCTGCTGGCCGGGTCGCAGCTCGACTACACCGACGAGCTGATGGGCGCGCACTTCACCGTCCGCAACCCGAACGCCACGTCGGGCTGCGGCTGCGGCGCCAGCTTCGCCATCGACTAAGGCTGCGTCGGCCGCACCGATGCGGATCGCGACCTGGAACGTCAACTCCATCCGGATGCGCGAGCCGCTTGTGGCGGACTGGCTGCGCCGGGTGCAGCCCGACCTGCTGCTGCTGCAGGAGATCAAGTGCGAGGCGGCGAGCTTCCCTGCCACGACGTTCGAGGCTGCCGGCTATGCGGCCCACGTCGTCGGCCAGAAGTCTTACAACGGCGTCGCCGTATTGTCGCGCATACCCGCCGAGGTGACGTGCCGCAGCCTGCCGGGCCTGCCCGGCGACGACGGCCAGGCCCGCTACATCGAGACCCGGGTCCAGGACGCCGCCGGGCCGATCACGGTCGGCAACCTGTACCTGCCGAACGGCAACTCCGGCGGTGACGCGGGATACGATTACAAGCTGCGCTGGATGGAGCTGCTGGCCGACCGTGCCGCGGCTTTGCTCGCCGAGGACCAGGCGGTGCTGTTCGCTGGCGACTACAACGTGTGCCCGGCCGACGAGGACTTCGCGCCCCGCACGCTGTCCCCGTCCGACGCCCTGGTGCGTCCGGAGACCCGTGCCCGGTTCCGCGCCCTGCAATGGCTCGGCCTGACGGACGCGGTGCGGGCGCTGCAGCCGTCCGGGCCGGCCTACACCTTCTGGGACTACCAGCACGGCGCATGGCCGCAGGACCGGGGCCTACGCATCGACCATGCGCTGCTGTCGCCGGACCTGGCGGAGCGTCTGGTTTCGGCAAAGCCCGACCGGGCCGAGCGCGGCCAGCCGCAGCCGTCCGACCATGTGCCGGTCGTCATCGAGCTGGCGTGAGGCTCAAAGCTTCAACGTGGCGGTCACGCAGCCGTGCCCGGCCGATTGGTCGATGACCAAGGCCTGAGCCGGGTCCCCTTTGGCGAGCGCCGTCACCAGCCGCATCCCCAAGCTTCCCGAAAGGCGCGGCGCGAAGTCCGGGGGGAAGCCCGGCCCTTCATCCTCGACCCGCACCTGCAAGCCGCCGGGCACGCTGCGGAGGCTGACCAGCACGCGGCCGGCGCCGTGCTTCAGGGCGTTGCCCACAAGCTCCGACGTGATGAGGCCCAGCGGCGTGGTCTGGTCGGCGGACAGCCGCAGGGGATCGGCCTCCACCGTGATCTCGCGGTGATCCTCGGGCGTATCGACCATCGCCTGGATGTCGGCGACCAACGCGCGCAGGTAGGCCGCCGCGTCGGCCTGCGTCGCCGATCCCCCTTCGTACAGGTGCCGGTGCACCGCGCTGATGGTCATGATCCGCCCGGCCGCCGCCTCGAGCTGCGTCCGTGTCTCCTCGCTGGCGGACCGCGCCTGCAGTTGCAGCAGGGCGCGCACCAGTTGCAGGCTGTTCTTGACCCGGTGATGCACCTCCAGCACCAGCAGGTCCTTCTCGCGCAGCAACGCATCCTTGGCCTGTTCCGCCGCGTGCCGGACCTGCGCCGCCGCGAGCACGCTCGACAGGGATTGCAGGAACGCCGTGTCGGCCGCGACGAACTCGCCGCGGGCCGTGCCGTCCACCTCCAGCACGCCGAACGGGAGCGAGGCATCGGCCGCGTCGATCGCCACGTTGATGGCGCTGTGCACCCCATGCTCCACCAGCAGCCCCGGCGTCTGGAAGCGGTCCTCCTGGCCGAGGTTGTTCGACAGGACCGGCTCCCCCGTATGCAGGGCGTAGCCGGCCGGGCTGCTCAGCCCGGCGCCCAGCACCGCGTGCCCGACCACGCCGGGCCGCCAGCCGACCCCGGCGACGATCAGCAGGTCCTCGGACTCCGGCCGGAAGCGCAGCACCTTGGCGAACTGGGTCTGCAACCCGGCCGAGGCGACGCGGCAGGCCTCCGTCAGGACGGGCGCGAGCTCCGCCGCCTTGAGCGCGAAGGTGCCGAAGCCGGCCACCATCTCCTGTTGCCGGAGCCGGGCGGCGTGATCGTCCTGCGGCGCGTTCGGGGCCTGTGCCGCCATGCTGCCGTCACCATCCATCATTTTGTAAGGCAGCAAGGTAACACCAGGGCAAGCCGATGGACAGCCAGAGCCTGCGCACTTCGGTTTGATACCGAGTGGAATGCGAGCGTGCGGTCCTCGCGGATCGCACCTCAACAGTCTGAGATGGTCCCGGGATTTCGGACGGGGTGATAAGCTGGTCACGCTTGAGCGGGAGACGGGACGAGACGGGCAAAGTCCGGAACCGCGTCACGCCAGCACGGCCATCCCGAAATACGCCTGCTCCAACCGTTTCCCGAGCGCCGGGTCGCCGGTCACGGCCTCGAGCGCGATGCGGCCCTGGGCCAGCGCGTAAACCCGGTCGGCGACGGCCAGCGCCTTCTCGATCAGTTGCTCCACCAGCAGGACGGAGGTGCCTCGCGCGCGCATCTGGTCCACGACGGACAGCACCCGGTCCACCAGCACCGGGGACAGCCCCGCGGACGGCTCGTCCAGCATCAGCAGGCGCGGGCGCCGCACCAGGCCCTGGGCCACCGCCAGCATCTGCTGCTGCCCACCGCTCAGCGCGCCGCCGGGCTGGTGCCGCTTGGCGGCGATCTCGGGAAAGAAGGCGAACGCCTCCTCCACCCGCGCCGCCCGCTCGCCCCGCGCGATGTCGTATGCGGCCAGCATGAGGTTGTCGGACACCGTGCTCTGGGTGAACACCCGGTGGCCCTCGACGACGTGCGCCAGCCCGGCCTGCGCCGACTCCCGCGGCCCGACGCCGCGCAGGCTGCGCCCGGCGAACCGGACCTCCCCCACGCTCCAGGGCAGCAGCCCGGAGACCGCCCGCAGCAACGTGGTCTTGCCGGCGCCGTTCGGCCCGAGCAGGGCCACGACCTCACCCGGCATGATGCGCAGGTCCGCGCCGTGCAGCACGGCGATCTTGCCGTAGCCCGCGTGCAGGCCGGCCACTGCCAATAACGGTTCAGGCGCCGAGATAGGCACTGACGACCTCCTTATGGGAGCGGATCTCGCCGGGCGTGCCGCGGGCCAGGACCCGGCCCAGGTTCAGCACCGTGACCTCGTCGCAGATCTCGAAAATCAGGTCCGCGTGGTGCTCGACCAGCAGCACGCCGACGCCCCGCCGGCTGACCGCCTTGATCAACGCGCCCAGCCGCTTGATCTCGTCGGGCGACAGCCCGGCGGCCGGCTCGTCCAGCAGCAGGAACGCCGGCCGCAGCATCAAGGCGCGGGCGATCTCGACGAAGCGCAGCTCGCTGTGCTGCAGCCGGTCCGCCCGGATGTCTGCCAGCGCCCCAAGCCCGATGGCCTCGAGCGCCAGCCGGGCCGTCGCCTCGATGCGCCGTTCGTCCCGGCCCTGGCGCGGCAAGGACAGCAGCGCCTCCACGAAGCTGGCCTGGCCGATGATGGTGCCGCCGACCATGATGTTCTGCAGCACCGTCGCCTCGCCGATGATCCTGGGCGTCTGGAACGTGCGGGCGATGCCGTGGGCAGCGCGGGTGGACGGCGCCCGGCCCGCCAGGGGGGCGTCGCCCACGGCCAGGCTGCCTTCCTGCGGCGCGTAGTAGCCGGAGATGACGTTGAGCGTCGTCGTCTTGCCGCTGCCGTTCGGGCCGATCAGCCCGTGCACCTGGCCGGCGCGCACGTCGAGGTCCAGCCCGTCGATGGCCCGCACGCCGCCGAAGCCGAGCGCGACGCCGCGCAATTGCAGGGCAGGGGATACCGGGCCTCCGTCCAACAGCGCGTTCAGCGCGCCCAGATGGGGCCGGATCGCCCGGTCGAGCGGCAGCGCGCGCCGGCTGCGGACATCCAGCAGCGCCGCGATGCCGCCGGGCATGGCGAGCACGATCAGCAGCAGCAGGACCGCGTAGAGGAAGGTGGACCAGGCGGCGAGCGGGGCGGCGACCTCCGGCAGCAGGGTCAGGATGACCGTGCCCAGCAGCGGCCCCAGGATGGAGCCGCGCCCGCCGATCAGCACGGCGATGAAGAACAGCAGCGACAGGTCGAACGTGAAGGCGTCCGGCGTGATGTAGGTTTGCAAACTCGCGAACAGCCCGCCCGCCAGCCCGGCCGCGGCGCCTGCGAACAGGAACACGCTCACCAGCAGCGCCGGCTTGGAGACGCCGGACGCCTCCGCCGCGACCTCCGCCTCGCGCGTGGCGATCAGGGCGCGGCCGAACCGGCTGCGGGCGATGTTGGCGGTCATCCAGGTGCAGGCGGCGGCGATGCCGAGGCAAAGGGAGTACAGGCCCCAAGCGGTGTCGACCGGCGCCGGCATGGACGGCCCGGCGACGCCGACGCCCCCGCCCGTGACGCTCTGCCAGCCGAGCGCCACCTGGGTGACGATGGTGGCGAAGCCCAGGGTGGTCATGGCGAAGTAGAAGGTCCGCAGGCGCAGCGCCGGCAGGCCCACGACCACGCCGGACACCGCGCCCATGGCGGTGCCCCCGGCCAATGCCAAGGCGACCGGCGCCGGCGGCAGCACGGTGCCCGCCGCGAGCACGCTGGCG
>CAXTTB010000213.1:0-5853 GCA_964246905.1 uncultured Acetobacteraceae bacterium
GGTTTCGCCCCGGCCGCGGTGGTCCTCGCGGTGAAGCCGCAGCACGCGGATGCGGCGCTGCCCGGCGTGGCGCGGTTCGCCGCGGATGGGGCGGTGATGCTGTCCATCATGGCGGGCCGCACCGTTGCCGGGCTGCGTACGCTGCTGGGCGCCGGGACGCCGGTCGTGCGCGCCATGCCGAACACCCCGGCGGCGATCCGGCAGGGCATCACCGTCGCCTGTCCCGGCCCGGACGTTTTGCCCGCCCAACGAGATCTATGCGATGCCCTGCTCGCCTCCGTCGGGGAGGTCGCCTGGGTCGATGACGAACGCCTGCTCGACCCCGTCACCGCGGTGTCCGGCGGCGGCCCGGCCTACGTGTTCCTGCTGGCGGAATTGCTGGAGCGGGCGGCCATGGAGCAGGGCATCTCCCCGGCGCTCGCCCGGCAACTGGCCCGCGCCACCGTCGCCGGCTCCGGCGCGCTGCTCGCCGCCAGCACGGAGGATGCCTCCGCCCTCCGCACCGCCGTCACCAGCCCGGCGGGCACCACCGAGCGGGCGCTCGCGGTGCTTATGGCGGACGCGGCCTGGCCCGCCCTCCTGTCACGCGCGATTGATGCCGCCACCCGGCGTTCGCGGGAGCTGGCAGCCTAGGTTCGCCGGCTGCGCCCCTCGACAGGCTTCGTCTCTTGGCCCATCTCACGGGGATGGAAGACAAGCAACTCGACGAGGCCCTGATCGCCGCCGTGTTCAGCCAGGCCGCCCTGCGCGGCTGGGCCGACGTGAACATCGCGGAGGCGGCGCGCGACGCCGACCTGCCGCTCGGCCGCGTGCGCGCCCGCTTCCCGGGCCGCGGGGCGGTGCTGCTGCGCTTCGGCATCCAGGCCGACCAGGCCGCGTTGTCCGCCGGGTCGAAGGAGCCAAGCCCGCGCGAGCGCCTGTTCGACATGGTGATGTCCCGGTTCGACGCGCTGCAGCAGCACCGGGCCGGCATCCTGCAACTGCTGAGCGCCTTGCGGACCGACCCGGCGACCTCCCTGCTGCTGTATGGCGCCACGCTCCGCAGCATGAAATGGCTTTTGGACGGCGCCGGCATCCCGTCCTCCGGCATCGTCGGCGGCCTGCGCGTGCATGGGCTGCTGGCGTTGTGGCTGTATGCCCTGCGCGCCTGGGAGAGCGACGAAAGCCCGGACCTGTCGGCGACCATGGCGGCGGTGGACCGCGGCCTGGACCGCGCGATCCAGGCGGAGAACATGTTGCCGGGCCGCTCCTCCCCATCATCCCCGGCGGAGGATGCCGCGGCGGTGTTCACCGATGCGGGCCTCATCGAGGACGGAAGCGCCCCCGGGACGCCGCCGGAAGCCGACCCGTCTCCGCCCAAGCCGGACGTGCCGCCCCTGTAAGCCACAGTATGCGCCCGCCGCGCGCCGTGTTAGCGTTCCGTTAAACAGGAGGGATGACGATGAGCGACGATCCGGCCACCCGTATGCAGACCGCCACGGCCAAAGCCGCCGAGAACGCTTCCCAGATGGGGCGGAGCGCCATCGAGAGCGGCATGGCGAAGATGGCCGAGTACTCCCGCATGTTCAGCGAGATGCGGGTGCCGTCGATGCCGGGGATGCCCGACATGGACAGCTTCCTGTCGCTGCACCGCAAGAACCTCGAGGTGCTGACCGCCGCCAACAAGGTCGCGCTGGAAGGCGCGCAGACCGTCGCCCGCCGCCACATGGAGATCATGCAGGAGACGATGCAGGAGGTCTCGGAGACGATGCGCGACCTGGCAGTGGCCGACAGCCCGCAGGCCAAGGCCGCCAAGCAGACCGAGAAGATGAAGCTCTCCTATGAGCGCGCGGTTGCCAACGTGAGGGAGTTGGCCGACCTGATCCAACGCTCCAACGGCGAGGCGCTGAACATGCTGCACCATCGGTTCACCGAGGCGATGGACGAGGTCAAGCTGCTGGCGGAGAAGGGCGGCAAGACGTCGGCTTAACTCTGCGTAGCCCAGGATACGTAGGGCGCATAAGCGAAGCGCCATGCGCCACTTGGCGGCGCGAATGGGAGGCGGGTGACGCTTCGCTTATCCGCCCTACGATCCTGAGCATGCGTGGCACAACTTGCGCGAGATTGATTAGATCGGCAGCCGCATCCGTGCGCGGAGGCCGCCCAGCGGGCTGTCTCCGAGCACGATGTCGCCGCCATGCGCCCGCACGATGTCCCGGGCAATCGTCAGGCCCAGCCCGGTGCCGCCCAGCGCGCCGCTCTCGAACGGACGGAACACGCTTTCCCGGCGTTCGGGCGCGATGCCGGGGCCGTCGTCGTCCACGATGACCTGCACGCCGCGCTCCTGCGGCTCGATGGACAGCCGGACCTGCCGGGCGTGGCGGCGGGCGTTGTCCACCAGGTTGGTCACGGCCCGGCGGGCGGCGTCGGGCCGCAGGTTGAGCATCAGCTCCGAGGGACCCTCCAGCTCCACAAGCGCCCCGGCCCGGCGGGCGGCGCTGGCCACGTCCTCCAGCAGCGCGGTCAGATCGACCGGCTGCGCCTGCTCGCTGCCCTCGCCGCGGGCGAAGGCGAGGTAGCCGCCGATCATCCGCTCCATCTCCTCCACGTCCGCCGTCATGTCGGCCACGTCCTCGCGCAGGTCCGGGTGCGGCGGCAGCACCGCGAGCGCCAGGCGAAGCCGGGTGAGCGGGGTCCGCAGGTCGTGCGACACGCCGGCCAGCATCTCGGTGCGCTGCGACAGGAAGCGCAGGATGCGCTCCTGCATCCGGTTGAACGCCGCCGCGACCTGGCGGACCTCGGTCGCGCCCTCCGGCTTGATCGGGCCGCGGTCCCGCCCCATGCCGAACGCCTCCGCCGCATCGGCCAGGCGGCGGATGGCGCGGACCTGGATGCGCAGGAACATCGCCGCCACCGCGAACAGCAGCAGCGCCGAGCCGACCACCCACAGCACGAACAGATAGATGGTCGTGGCATACAGGCGCTTGCGCGGCGCCTCGACCTCCAGGACCGCGCCCGGAAGCTGCACGCGGACCAGCACGTCGCGGCTGTCGGTGGTCCAGTCCATGGTGAACGGGCGCCCGACCTTCTGCTGGATGGCGGCGGCGAGGTCGTCGTCCATCGGACCCAGCAGGTTCACGTGGGTGTCGGGCGGCAGCACGGCGTTGGGCACCAGCCGCACCGGCAGCTCGAACTGCCGCCGCGCGGCGCCCAGGACCCAGGCCTCGTTCTCCGGGCCGCGGTAGCGGTCCAGCAGCTCGATGGTCTGCGCGATCTCCCCCGCGATGCTGCCGGAGAGGCGCCGGGAGATGATGTCGAGGTGGCTGCCGTAGAAGAAGGTGAACGCCACCGCCTGCAGCAGCACCAGCGGCACCAGCACGATCAGCAGGCTGCGGCCTAGCAGCCCGCGGGGCAGGATGCTTTTGACGGGGCGGAGCAGGGGGCTGAGCATGACGGGACCTCAGACGCCGGGTTTCAGCACGTAGCCGCGCCCGCGCACGGTGTAGAGGAAGCGCGGCTCCCGCGGGTCGGCCTCGATCTTGCGGCGAAGCCGGGTGACTTGCACGTCGATGGCGCGCTCGCCGGTCTCGTCCATGCCGAGCGTCTCGACGATCCAGTCGCGGGACAGCACCTCGCCGGGCCGGCGGGCGAGCGCCTGGAGCAGCGCCGCCTCGCCGCCAGTCAGGTGCACCACGCCGTCGGGGCCGCGCAGCTCGGCGCGTCCGGTGTCGAACACCAAGGGGCCGAGCTGGACCGGCCCGGCCGGCTCGGTTGTGGCCGGGGGCGCCACCCGGCGCAGCATGGCGCGCAGCCGCAGCACCAGCTCGTATGGTTCGAACGGCTTGCCCAGGTAGTCGTCGGCGCCGGCCTCGAACCCGGCGATCCGGTCCTCCGGCGCGCCGCGGGCGGTCAGCAGCAGGATCGGCAGGCCGGCGTGCCCGTCCCGCAGGCTCTGGGTGAGCGACAGGCCGTTCTCCCCCGGCATCATCACGTCGAGCACCAGCACGTCCGGCTGCATGGACCGCATCTGCTCCCGCGCGTCGGCGGCGTGGCCGGCGGTGGTGACGCGGAACCCTTGCTCGGCCAGATAGCGCGACAGCAGGGCGCGCAGCCGCGCGTCGTCATCGACGACCAGGACATGCGCCTCCGTCACCGGGGGGGCTTCGGGCCGGGCCGGGCGCCGGGCCGGACCGTGGCTTCGGCCCGGTCCAGGTAGGCGCGGGCGGCGGCGTCCATCACCCCGCGCATGACCCGGCGGAAGCCCTCGACCGCCGGGCCGCCGGCCTCGCGGTAGGCGACGGCCAGGCGCTCGCGCTGGCGCTCGAACAGGCGGCGCTCCAGCGCCTGCCCGGCGTCCGTGAGGCTCAGCAGGCGCTGCCGGCGGTCGTTGCGGCCCGGCAGTTGCGCGACGTAGCCCTGCTCCACCAGGGCTGTCAGCACGCGGGCCAGGCTCTGCTTGGTGATGCGCAGGATCGCCAGCAGGTCGCCCACGGTCATGCCGGGGCTGCGCCCGATGAAGTGCAGCGCGCGGTGGTGGGCGCGGCCCAGGCCAAGCTCGTCGAGGATCACGTCCGCGGCCCCGGTGAAGTCGCGGTAGGCGAAGAACAGCATGTCCTGCGCCAGGCGCATCTGCTCCTCCCGCAGGAACAGCAGGTTCGACCCGGCGGGCGCGCGGGGATCGAGGCCGCCGCTCACGGCAGGTCGTGATTCCGACATGGCAGGCATTCCTTGAGGCATAGGACAGGTTCGTTGACTTACCTGCCGCCCAATTATACGGTCGGGCCTGTTGAAGCAACAATATTACTTTGGAGCCGGGTTATGGCGCTTGTTCCGTTCGATGACCGTGATGGGCTGATCTGGATGGATGGGGCGCTCGTGCCATGGCGCGACGCGAGGCTGCACGTCCTGTCGCATGGCCTGCATTATGCCAGCGGCGTGTTCGAGGGTGAACGGGCGTATTCCGGCCACGTCTTCAAGCTGCGTGAGCATACCGAGCGGCTGATCGCCTCCGGGCGCATCCTGGGGTTCGAAATCCCCTGGTCCGCCCAGCAGATCGACGCCGCCTGCCGGGAGGTGCTGGCGGCCAACGGCCTGACCGACGCCTATGTCCGCCCAATCGCCTGGCGCGGGAGCGAGCAGCTTTCCGTCGCCGCGCCGAACAGCACGATCCACCTGGCCATCGCCTGCTGGGCCTGGCCGAACCTGTTCGGCGCCGACCGGATGACGGGCGTGCGGCTCGGCATGGCGCCGTGGAAGCGTCCGCATCCGGAAACCGCGCCCACCGCCAGCAAGGCGGCTGGGCTGTACATGATCGGCACGCTGTCCAAGCACGCGGCGGAGGCGGCAGGCTTCGACGACGCGCTGATGCTCGACTGGCGCGGCCGGGTGTCGGAGGCGACGGGCGCCAACATCTTCTTCGTGATCGACGGGGCGCTGCACACGCCGACGCCCGACTGCTTCCTGGACGGCATCACCCGGCGCACGGTGCTGGACCTCGCCAGGCGGCAGCAAATGAAAGTGGTCGAGCGGACCATCGAGCTGGACGAGCTGCCGCGGGCCAGCGAGGTGTTCCTGACCGGCACCGCCGCCGAGGTCACGCCGGTGCGGGAGGTCGCCGGGCACCTTTACACGCCCGGCCCGGTCACCGAGGCGCTGCTGCGCGCGTACGACGGCCTCGTGCGTACGGCTCCGTCCGAGGTGTCCAGCCGCGCGGCGTAGGCCAGGGGCGCCAGCAGCACGAGCCAGGCCAGGCGGGCCTGGTAGCGGTCATGCGGCCCTGAGAGCGCGCCGGTGGCAAAGGCGTTGGCCAGCAGAGCCGTCAACACCACCGCCGCCAGCCCGGCCAACGGTCGCCGGGTCCGCCAGCAGCGCAGC
>CAXTTB010000213.1:5863-6304 GCA_964246905.1 uncultured Acetobacteraceae bacterium
GCTGCCGGCTGCCCCGGCGGCGAGCAGCACGGCATGGACGGCGAGGAACGGCGCCGCCGCGTCCCGGAACAGGCCGCGCGGCTGCCGGCCTGCTTCGTAGCGGGCGATCTCGGCCTCTGAGAAATAGGGGCGCAGGCGCGGCAGCACGGCGATGTCCAGGTGGTCCGGCACCAGCGTGTCGCCGACCTGCACCCGGACAAGCTGGCGCAGGGTGTTCAACGCCGCCGCCTGCAGCGTGTCGAGCGGGTAGGCGGCGATGATGGCCGGCACCAGCCGCGCCGCCTCCGGCGCGAAGCGGGTGGGGCCGAAGCCGTTGGCCCAGAGCGGCCCCTCCGGGTGCCACAGGAACTCGTCGCTGTCGGCGGACAGGCGGCCCTGCCAAGCGCAGAGGCGCAGCGCCGGGTCGGGGCAGGCGCGGTCGAGGTAGGCCCGGCCCGGCCC
>CAXTTB010000214.1:0-6295 GCA_964246905.1 uncultured Acetobacteraceae bacterium
AGATAGACGTACAGCAGGCAGCCCGGCGCGATCCCCGTGCCGGTCGCCGCCACATAGGGCCAGAAGCCGATGCTGCTGGCGCCGCAGGCGTAGTTCTGCAGATTGAACGGCACGAACGGGCTGAGGCGCAAGAGGGCCACGACGCGCCAGCCTTCCTCGCCCACCGCGCGGTCGATGGCGCGCAGGCCCGGGCGATCCGCGATCAGCCCGGCGACCCGGCCGCGCACCAGGTGCCGCGACACGAGGAAGGCGAGCGACGCGCCGAGCGTCGCCGAAAGCAGCGCCACCGGGAAGCCCCACAGCCCGTAGATCAGCCCGGCGCCCACCGTGAACGGCGCCGCCGGCAGCAGCACGACCAGCGCGCCGGCAAAGGCGGCCATGTAGATCAGCACGCCCCAGGCGCCCATGGCCCCGATCCACCCGGAGAACGCCTGCACCCAGTCCTGCACCGGGAACAGCCAGGACAGCGCGAGCAGGGCCGCCATCGAGGTCATCGGCGGCGGCCCAAAAGCCTAGCGACTGCAGGCCGCGCCGCCCAGCACGCAGAACCGGGCGCAGTGCGGATGGTTCAGCGGCACGGGGCGGGACGCTTCGGCGAGGGTCTGGCCCAGCTCGAACTCAGGCTCGTACGGCAGCAGGGTGCAGGCGACGACCGCCGGGCGCGCGGCGTCCCGCCTCCGCACCACCATGCGGGAGGAGGCGCACATGACGGAGGAGGGCGCTTTGCCGAGGATGCCCCAGCACGCCTCGGTGATCTCCGGCACGTCCCGGTCCGCATCCATTTCCGGGAACAGCATCAGGCGCACCGGGTCGGCGGCGTCGATGGGGATGGTGTGCTCCAGGAACAGGCGGGCGAAGCCGGCGCGGATCTCGGCCTCCGGCTCGCCGGAGAACAGCCGGCCCGCCACGTCCAGCGCGAAGCCGTGGGCCGCAAGCCAGCGCAGGCCGTCGAGTGCCGGCTCCCAGGTATGCGGGCCGCGCTCGGCCTCGTGTTGCGTGGGGCCGTAGTGGTCGAGGGACACGCGCAGGCGCAGCCGTCCGCCGTGCCGGGCGCGGAGCGCCTGGAGTCCGTCCGCCGCCTTCATCATCGGGCGCATGGCGTTGGTCAGCACCAGCGCCTCCAGCCCGCGGGACAGCGCATCGTCCAGCATGGGCAGCAGGTCCGGGCACAGGAACGGCTCGCCGCCGGTGAAGCCCGCGGTCCGGACCGGCAGGGCGTCCTGCGCGATCTCGTCGAGGAAGACGCGGACCTCGGCCCGGGTCAGGTAGGCTAGGCGGTCGTTGCGCGGCGAGCTTTCGATGTAGCAGTTGCGGCAGGTCAGGTTGCACAGCGTGCCGGTGTTGAACCACAGCGTGTCCAGCCCGTGCAGCGCCACCTGGGCGCGGGATTCGCCCTTGGCGGTGGTGCGGGGATCGCGGAACTTGGCCGGGTCGAGCGTGGGGGCGTGCTGGAGCATGGAGGGTATCTAAGCATCATTCTGCGGAGTGTGCTGACATGGAGCAGATAAAATGATGCGTCTTCAACGACTCCTAAGCAGGCATTCGTGGCGCAAGCTGCGAATGCCTGCTTAGGTGCAACCGTGGCCGGAGGGAACGGTGCCGGCCGTGATCCCCGCGCTGAACGCCGCCGCCTGCTGCTGCACGCTTCGACAGGCCAGGCTTCGGCGGGATACGGCTCCCCTTGCGAAGCCCGCCCAATTCATTGCAGATTAGCCGTTATCGGGAGCGTCAGGAAACCGGGAGGGTGCCCGCAGCGTGATGACCAACGAAGGGCCGGGCGGCCCGGATCAGGAGATGGCCGGCAAGCTCGCCCGGCTCGCCGAGCTTGAAGCGGTGACGTCGGTGCTGCGCCACGACCTGCGCGGGATGCTGGCGCCTGCGCTCCTCGTCGTTGACCGGCTGCTCGCGCATTCCGACCCCAAGGTGGCGAAGGCGGGAGAGACCGTGCTGAAAGCCATCGGGCGCGTGGAGGAACGGCTGATCGCGACGCGGCCGCCTGCGCGCAACGGGCGGCTTGGGTAAGAGGCAGAGAGTATCCGGCGGCACCTACCCGGCGGCGAGGTCCGGCCAGAACGCCTCGTCCACCGCCTGCTCGAATTGATACGGACAGCTCCAGGGCAGCATGTCGCGAAGCAGGTTCATCTCCAGTTCCGCGCGCAGCACCGCGTCGCCGTAGGCGTCGGCCATGGCTTCCTCGATCCAGGGTTTGAGGCTTGGGTTGTTCTTGAGGTGCCGGGCAATCTGGCGGCGCTGCTCCTTGATCGTCAGCTCCCAGCTTCGCCCCCGACGCTCCGGCTGGAATGACCATTTGAGCAGATGCAGCAGGAGCACCGATAAACGGCTCGTCAACTCGCGCCGCTCGATGCGCCCCAAGGCCTCGATCTCCTCGGCAATGTGCGTCGCGTCGATGTCGGACACGCGGCCGGCGCGCAGGAGCGCGGCCTGCTCCTGCGCCCAGGCGTGAAAGTCCAATTCGTAGGCAGTGCCGCGCTTGCCGTCACCGTCCATCCGGCGCTCCCGCTTCCCGACAGGCGAAGTTTAGCACGCGCCTCACACCCGAACCAACTTCACCCGCTTCCCTTCCACCCCCAGCGTGATCGACCCGGCCTTGAGCGCCAGCGCGTCCGCGCCGAACATCTCGCGCCGCCAGCCGTGCAGGGCCTGGATGTCCGGCGCCGCCTCCGTCGCCAGGCGGTCCAGGTCGTCCGAGGAGGCCAGCAGCTTCGGCGCCACGTTGTGCTCCTCGCACTTCGCCGCCAGCAGCACCTTGAGCAGCGACACCAGGGCGGGCGAGGCGCGCGGGCCGTCCTTGGCGCGCGGCGCGTCCGGAAGTGCTGTCTCCGGCAGCGCCGCCGCCTCCTGCAGTGCCGTCACCAGCCCGGCGCCGCTCCGCCCCTCCGCGAAGCCGCGGGAGATGCCGCGCACCCGGGACAGCGCCTCGGCGCTCGTGGGGGCGGTCGCGGCGATCTCCAGCAGGCTCTCGTCTTTCAGCAGGCGCTGCCGGGGGATGTTGACCCGCTGGGCCTCCCGCTCCCGCCAGGCGGCGGCGGCGCGCAGCAGGCCGAGCATCCGGCGGTTGGCGGTGCGGGGGCGCAGCCGCTCCCACATGGTCTCCGGCGCCGGGCGGTAGGTGCCGGGCTGCGCCAGCACGGCCATCTCCTCCGCCACCCAATCGAGCCGCCCGTCCCGCGCCAGCTTGTCGGCCAGGCGCTCATAGACCTGGCGCAGGTAGGTCACGTCGGCCGCGGCATAGGACACCTGCGCCGGGGACAGCGGCCGGGCGGACCAGTCGCTGAACCGATGCGCCTTGTCGATCTGCCCGCCGGTCAGCGCGCCCACCAGCGCGTCATAGCCCACCTGGTCGCCGAATCCCGCCACCATCGCCGCGACCTGCGTGTCGAACAGCGGCGCGGGCAGGCTGCCGAACCGCTCCAGGAAGATCTCCACGTCCTGCCGCGCCGCGTGGAACACCTTGACCACGCCGGTGTCCGCGAGCAGCGTGCCGAGCGGCGCCAGGTCGAGGCCCGGCGCCAGCGTGTCGATCACCGCAACGTCCCGCTCGCCCGCCAACTGCACGACGCAGAGTTCGGGGTAGTAGGTGCGTTCGCGCATGAACTCGGTGTCGATGGTGACGAACGGCTCGGCGGCCAGGCGTTCGCATAGCGCCGTGAGCGCGGGCGTGTCGGTGACGAGGACGGGGTCGGCGAAGCCGGGCTTGGGTCGTGACATTGCATCTATGTAAGGGCCGCACCTTGACACCGCAAATGCCCGCGGTTTGTGTGCCGCATCTTTTGGGATGGACCGCCATGCACGCCTACCGCACCCACACCTGCGGCGCCCTTCGCGGCCCGGACGCCGGGCAGACGGCCCGGCTGTCCGGCTGGGTGCACAGCAAGCGCGACCATGGCGGCCTGCTGTTCATCGACCTGCGCGACCATTACGGCATCACCCAATGCGTGGTCCCCGCCGGAACCCCCGCCTTCGGCACGGCCGACGCGCTGCGGGTCGAGAGCGTCGTGACCGTGACCGGCCCCGTCGTGCCGCGCAGCCCGGCCACGGTGAACCCGCGCCTGCCCACGGGCGAGATCGAGCTGCAGGTGCAGGACATCGCGGTGCAGTCCACCGCCGACGTGCTGCCGATCCAGGTCGCGGGCGACCAGCAGTACCCGGACGAGCTGCGCCTCAAGTACCGCTTCATCGACCTGCGGCGCGACAAGGTGCACCGCAACCTGATGCTGCGCGCCGGCGTGATCGCGAGCCTGCGCCGCCGCATGATGGAGCAGGGGTTCACCGAGTTCCAGACGCCCATCCTCACCGCCAGCAGCCCGGAAGGGGCGCGCGACTTCCTGGTGCCGTCGCGCAGCCATCCCGGCACGTTCTACGCGCTGCCGCAGGCGCCGCAGCAGTTCAAGCAGCTCGCGATGGTGGCGGGGTTCGACCGCTACTTCCAGATCGCCCCCTGCTTCCGCGACGAGGCGAGCCGCGCCGACCGCAGCCCCGGCGAGTTCTACCAGCTCGACTTCGAGATGAGCTTCGTCACGCAAGAGGACGTGTTCGCCGTGCTGGAGCCGGTGATGGCCGGGGTGTTCGAGGAGTTCGGGGCCAGCCGCACGGTGACGCGGCCGCCGTTCCCGCGCATCCCGTACGAGCAGGCCATGCTGGAGTACGGCTCGGACAAGCCGGACCTCCGCAACCCGCTGCGCATCGCCGACGTGACGAAGCAGTATGCCGGGTCGGGCTTCGGCCTGTTCGCGCGGATCGCCGCGTCGGGCGGCATCGTGCGGGCCATCCCGGCGCCGGGCGCCGGGTCGCGTCCGCGCGGCTTCTTCGACAAGCTGAACGACTGGGCGCGGGACGAGGGGGCGGGCGGCCTCGGCTACATCATCTTCGAGGAGGACGGCGGGCGCGGCCCCATCGCCAAGAACCTGGAAGCCGAGCGGATCGAGGGCATCCGCGCCGCCTGCGGCCTCCGGCCCGGCGACGCCGTGTTCTTCGCGGCAGGGCAGCGGGACGAGGCGGCGAAGTTCGCGGGCCAGGTCCGCACCCGGCTCGCGCAGGAGCTGGGCCTCCTGGAGCAGGACGGCTTCCGCTTCTGCTGGGTCACGGACTTCCCGATGTATGAAGTGGTCGAGGAGACGGGCGCCATCGATTTCAGCCACAACCCGTTCAGTATGCCGCAGGGCGGGCTGGAGGCGCTGAACACCCAGGACCCGCTGACGATCAAGGCGTTCCAGTACGACATCGTGTGCAACGGCATCGAGCTGTCGTCGGGCGCGATCCGCAACCATCGCCCGGACATCATGGTGCGCGCCTTCGAGATCGCCGGCTACACCGCCGCCGACGTGGAGGCGCGGTTCGGCGGCATGTTGGCGGCGTTCCGCTACGGCGCGCCGCCGCATGGCGGGTCGGCGCCGGGCATCGACCGCATGGTGATGCTGCTGGCGGACGAGCCGAACATCCGCGAGGTCATCCTGTTCCCGCTGAACCAGCAGGGGGAGGACCTGATGATGGGCGCGCCCGCGCCGGTGGACGCGCAGCGGCTCAAGGAGCTGTCGCTGAAGCTCGACCTCGCGCCACAGGCCAAGCCCGCGACCTGACCCTCGGAACGGCCGCATCCAGGCCGGCGCCGTCGTGGCCTCTGTCGGGAATCGGACCATTGCGCGCGCCGCGTTCCGTTTCCAAATCCGCCATTGATCCCTGCGAGGCAGGGCACGAGTTTGCAACAGCGAGGCGCGCCCGCGATGTGTCCCCAAAGCCGCTGCTTCCCGTGCAGGGCAACCCTGGAGCACGACAAAGCCCCAAAGCACGACAAAGCTTGGGAAGCCCGCGCATGAGGCGATGCGCCGTCATCCTTGCGCTGTGCCTGCCCTTCCTCGACGGCTGCAGCGCCGTTTACCCGGACCACCCGCCGGTGCCGCCCATCCGGGCGGAGCGGGTCCCGGCGCCGCCGCCGTCCCCCGTCGTCATGATCTGGCAGCCCGGCCATTACGACTGGACCGGCGCCGCCTATGCATGGGTCGCTGGCGAATGGGTGCCCCGGGACGGCCACGGCACGCTGTGGCAGGACGGATACTGGCAGCAGACAAACCAGACGTCGGTGTGGGTCCCGGCGCACTGGATCTGACCGACGCGGCTACGGCTCCGGACGGAACATGCGGACGCCGTTGGCGTCGGTCGTGTAGGAGCCGATGTAGCGCGTGGGCGGGCTGGCCGGCGCCGTCCAGGAGCCGAATGCCGGCTCGGGCGGCGCTCCCTGGTCCTCCCGCGGCGGCGTCGGCTCGCCTCTCGCCTCCCT
>CAXTTB010000215.1:0-6292 GCA_964246905.1 uncultured Acetobacteraceae bacterium
ATCGAACACCCGGCCCACCGCGCCCGACGCCGCGCGCAGCAGCCGGGTGCGGCGGAGCAGCTTGAGCACCCAGGGGTCCTCGGCCTCCTCGGATGCCGTCAGCTCGAAGCGGAACTTGGACGACCAGGCCACCAGCGGGCGGAACAGCAACTGGTCGTAGGCCAGGATCACCAGCAGCATGGTGAAGATCGCGTACAGCACGGCGCGGATGTCCCGCTGCTCCAAGGCGAGGGCCACGTAGCTGCCGATGCCGGGCAGCTTCCAGGTGGCGTCGCCGACGCTCACCGCCTCGCTCGCCACCACGAAGAACCAGCCGCCCGACATGGACATCATGGTGTTCCACACGAGGCCCGGCATGGCGAACGGCACCTCCAGCCGCCAGAACCGCTGCCAGGCGGTCAGGCGGTAGCTGCGGGTCGCCTCGTCGAGGTCAGCCGGCACGGTCTTCAGCGACTGGTACAGGCTGAACGCCATGTTCCAGGCCTGGCTGGTGAAGATGGCGAAGATGGCCGCAAGCTCCGCGCCCAGCACCCGCCCGGGGAACAGGCTCATGAAGAACACGACGGTGAACGACAGGAAGCCGAGGATCGGCACGGACTGCAGGATGTCGAGGATGGGCACGAGGATCAGCCCGGCCCGCCGGCTCTTGGCCGCCCAGGTCGCGTAGGTGAAGGTGAACAGCAGCGAGCACAGCAGGGCCGCGAACATCCGCAGCGTCGTGCGGACCGCGTAGCCCGGCAGGTTCAGCGGATCGAGCGCGATGGCCGTCGCGTCCGGCGCGTCGAGCGGCGCCATGGTGCCGCGCGCCACGCCCGCCACGTAGATCAGCGCGCCGAAGATGCAGATGCCGGCGGCGACGTCGAACAGGTTGGGCAAGCGCCGGACGGAGGCGAAGGCGGGGAACGCGGTGCTGGGCATGTGGGCCATCCTGCCGGGGACGGATGCCTGTTACGCCCTTCGGCACGGCCTGTCAGCACGCCGCGTCGCGCCATCTCCGCGCCGGCTGCGCCGATCAGGCTGCCGGCGTGACGGCCCCGCCCCGCGCGCCCAGCGTCCTGATCAGCCCGGCGACGTCGCTGGCCATGGCCGGCCGGCTGAACAGGTAGCCCTGGACCTCGCTGCACCCCTCGCGCCGCACGTGGTCCAGTTGCGCCGCCGTCTCCACCCCCTCCGCCGTGATCCTCATGCCGAGGTTGCTGCCCAGCCCGGTGATCGCCCGCACGATGGCCTGGGCGTTGCCGCCGGAGCTGCCCGCCGCCGTCAGGTCGCGGACGAACGACTGGTCGATCTTGATCTTGTCGAACGGGAAGCTCCGGAGGTAGCCGAGCGAGGAGAACCCCGTGCCGAAGTCGTCCATCGAGATCCGCACGCCAAGCTCCCGCAACTGGTGCAGGATGGCGAGCGTCGCCTCGCTGTCCACCATCAGCACGGACTCCGTGATCTCCAGCTCCAGCCGCGCCGCCGGCAGGCCGGATTGCGCCAGCGCCGCCTGCACGGCCGGGACCAGGTTCGGGCTGCGGAACTGGATCGGGGACACGTTGACGGCGACCTTCACGTCAACCGGCCACGCCGCCGCCTCCATGCAGGCCTCCGTCAGCGCCCATTCGCCGACCTGCACGATCATCCCGGTATCCTCCGCCACCGGGATGAACTTGACCGGGGACACGCGGCCGGCCGGGTGGTTCCAGCGGAGCAGCGCCTCGAAGCCGCAGACGCGGTTCTCCCGGAGGTCGAACAGCGGCTGGTACAGCAGCTCGAACTCCTTCTTGGCGAGGCCCGCGCGCAGGTCGGTTTCCATGGTGCGCCGGGCCTGCTGCCGGGCGTCCATCTCCGCCTCGAAGAAGCAGACCGTGCCGCGCCCGTCCTGCTTCGCCCGGCGCAGCGCCAGGTCGGCCTTGCGCAGGAGCGCGTCGGCCGCCGCCCCGTCGGCCGGGGCCATGACGATGCCGACGCAGGCCCCAAGCTCGACCTCGCGCCCATGCACCGCGTAGGGCGCGCTGACCGCCTCGCCCATCCGCCGGGCGGCCTCGGCGGCGTCTTGCGGGCGGCGCAGACCGGAGGCGATGACCACGAACTCGTCCGCGCCGAGCCGCGCCACCGACTCCGACCGGCGCAGGCAGCCGGACAGGCGCTCCGCCACGTCCCGCAGCACCTGGTCCCCGGCGGGGAAGCCCAGCGTCTCGTTGACCGCCTTGAAGCCGTCGAGGTCGATGACCAGGACGGCGAACGCGCCGTCCTCCTCCTCAAGCCCGGCCACCGCGGCCTCCATCGCCTGCTCCAGCACAACCCGGTTCGGCAGCCCGGTCAGCGCGTCGTGCCGCGCCATGTGGGAGATCTTCTCCTCCGCCCGCACGCGGTCCGTGATGTTCTCGTAGGTCGTGACCCAGCCGCCGCCGGGCATCGGCTGGTGCGTCACCGAGACCACCCGGCCCTGCCCCATCTCCAGCACCTGCGTATAGGGCACGCCTTGGGCGATCCGCGCCATGCGGGCCTCATACAGGCGCTCCTCCTCCGCGGACGTGAAGGCCCCGGCGTCGGTGCACACGCCATACAGCTCCCGGAAGGTCGTGCCGATCGCCGGCATCGCGGGCCAGATCTGGAAGATCTCGCAGAACCGCCGGTTGATCAGCCGCAGCTTCTGCTCCGCGTCGAACATGCACAGCCCCTGGGCCATGTTGTTGAGCGCGGCGTCCAGCCAGGTGTTGGCGCGCTCCAGCGCCGCCTCGTGCTGCTTGCGGCCCGTGATGTCGCTGCAGATGGCGACGAAGCCGCCGTCCCGGGTGCCGCTGCGGCTGACGCGCAGCCACCGCCCGTCGGGCAGGCAGGTTTCCCCGGCCTTGTCCACGGCGCCCATCAGCGCGCGCAGCGGCGCCCTGTCCGCAAGCGGCGCGGGACCCTCCACCGCGTCGCTGCCCAGGATGCGGAGATACTCGTTCATGCGGGTGTTGGCGACCGCGACGCTGCCTACGCCGTCCACGACCATCACCCCTTCGCTCGACCCCTCGATGGCGTCGGTCAGGCAGGCCTGGGCGGAGCGGCGCTGGGCGACCTCCCGCGCCACCATGGCCGCGATGTTGGCCCGCATCACCGCCATCGCCGCCAGCAGCGCCCCCAGCTCGTCGCTGCCGCCGACCGGCACGTGCGTGTCGAGCTGGCCCGCCGCGATCCGGCCCCCCACCGGCCGGGGGGGGGCGCGCGGCCCCGCCGCGCGCGGGCCGGCGGGGGGGGCGGGGGCGGCGACCGGCACGATGATGCGCCGGGTGAGCAGGACGGCGACCACCGTGCCCAGGACCACCGCAAGCCCGGTGCCGAGCAGCGCGAGCCGCTTCGCCTGCATAAGCTTCGCCCGCGCGCGCTCCCGGAAACGGAAGCCGTCGCCCGCGGCATAGTTGACGAGCAGGTCCAGGCGCTCGCTCACCGCCCGGGCGAGCGCGTCCACGTGGGCGTTGCCGACCACCGCGTCCGCCCCGGCGTCCAGCCCCACGGCCGCGCGCCAGTCGGCGATGGCGGCGGCGGCATCGGCGGCGGCCTGCACCGCCTGCGGCGACAGGCTGCGCTGGCCCGCGACGGCCAGGTCGTCGTCCAGCGTGCTCGAAAGGTCATCCACCTGCGCCGACAGCCCGGCCCGGTCCGCCGCCATGGTCGTCCCATGGGCCAGGCGGGCCGTCACGGCCTCGATGCCGGCGAAGTCCGCGGACGCCGCACGCGCGTAGCTGATCGACATGAGGGCGCCGTCGAACGTCTGCTCCGTCAGGCGGCCGACGGCGGCGATGTTGAAGACGGCGTAGGCGCCCAGGCCGGCCGTGATGCCGCCCATGCAGAGGAAGGCCAACAAAATCTTACATCGGATGGTCAAACGCAAGCCGGGGCGTGCAGCGCCAAGCGCCGACTGCGCCCTGGCCAAAACGCCGGGATGAGAGACCGAGATCGACATTGCAGCAGCTTGCCTATGACATCTTACTGAAATCTTACGCAGCGGCCCCAGGCGCCCGCCCAACCAAATATAATGCACGGAGCTAACGAATCGTTGTTAAAACGGCATCATTCTCGAACCGTGGCCAACCTGGCTTCGGGCGGCACGCTGTGGGGTTTAGGGCGGGTATGGTGCTGGGATCAATGAGGCGGGTCATCCTTCTTTGCTCGGGGCTGTGCTGGGCTGTCCTGGCCGCCTGCCCGCCCGCGCGGGCGCAGGGCGCGATGCCGGACCGCGGCAAGCTGATCGCGACCGCGGGGCTGATCCAGATCGAGGGTGCGGGCGGCGGCGGGCTGGCGCCTTGGGCGCTCATCACCGGCTACGGCACGCGGGACTCGGTGGGCGCCAACGTGCACGGCACCGTGGTGCGGGTGACGAACTTCACCCTGTCCACGCTGGGCGCAGCCGTCGGGCTGTATGACCGGGTCGAGCTGTCCTATGCCCGGCAGTTCTTCGACACGGGCGGGACCGGGCGCGCATTGGGCCTGGGCGGCGGGTTCCAGTTCAGCCAGGACGTGTACGGCGCCAAGCTGCGCCTGTTCGGCGACGGCATCCTGGACCAGGACAGTTGGCTGCCGCAGGTCGCGGCGGGGATACAGTACAAGGTGAACAACCAGCCCGCCGTGCTGCGCGCGGTGGGGGCAAGGTCGGAGCAGGGCGCCGACTTCTATTTGGCGGCGACCAAGCTGTTCCTGGCGCAGAGCCTGCTGCTCAACGCCACCGTGCGGATGACGCGGGCGAACCAGACCGGCATCCTCGGCTTCGGCGGCGACCGCAGCAACGCCTACCACCCGGAGTTCGAGGGGTCGGCCGCCCTGCTGCTGAGCCGCCACGTGGCGGTGGGCGGCGAGTACCGCACGAAGCCGGACAACCTGCGCTTCGCCCGCGAGAGCGACTGGTACGACGTGTTCGTCACCTGGCTGCCGACGAAGTGGGTGTCGGCGACGCTCGCCTACGTGGACCTCGGCAGCATCGCCACGCGCAAGCATCAGGAGGGGGTCTATGCCAGTCTTCAGCTTGGCTTCTAAAGCCGGCATGGCGCTGCTGGCGGCAGTGCTGCTCGCCGCACCGGCCCGTGCCGGCACCCTGTACGACGACCTGGGCGGGCGCCCCGGCCTGACGCGGATCGCCAACGGCATGTTGGAGCGCGTCCAGGCGGACCCGCGGATCAAGGACAAGTTCGACGACGCCAACATCGAGCGGCTGCAAGGGCTGCTGATGCTGCAGTTCTGCGTGGTGAGCGGCGGGCCGTGCACCTACCCCGGACGCAACATGCACGCGGCGCACGCCGACCTCAACCTCGCGCCGCGCCACTTCACCGCGCTGGTCGAGGACCTGCAGGACTCGATGGAGGCGGAGGGCGTGCCGTTCCGGACGCAGAACCGGCTGATCGCGCTGCTGGCGCCGATGCACCGCGACATCGAGGCCGCGCCCGGCGCCAAAGGAGGAGCAACCCCATGACGACCCAAGGCCCACGTTTCTTCCTGGCCGCCTGCGGGGCGGCGCTGGCCACCGTCCTGGGCGCCTGGGCCGCCTGGGCGGCCAATGTCCCGGTCGTGACCCAGGTGAACCGCAAGTTCCAGCCGCAGCAGGTCGAGGTGGCGCGCGGCGGCACGGTCCGCTTCGTCAACGACGACGGGCAGCTCCTGCACCACGTTTACTCGACCTCCCCCGAGTTCGGCTTCGACAGCGGCGAGCAGGAGCCGGGCAAGGCCGTCGAGGAGCGGTTCACCGTCCCCGGGACCTTCACCGTGCTGTGCGGCATCCACCCCAAGATGCGGCTCGTGGTGACGGTGCGTTAGGTCCCGCCGGCACGGCGCGTCAGGCGGCATCGGCACGGCGCGTCGGGGGGCCGTGGACACGGCTGGGTGTCGGCGGGGCAAATGCGCTATGCTCGCTTCGCCGATCCATGAGAGGTGCCGTTGGCCGATGACCCCTACGCGCTGCTGGGCGTTCCCCGCACCGCGACAGAGCAGCAGATCCGTTCCGCGTTCCTCAAGCTCGCCAAGACCAGCCACCCCGACGTGAACCCCGGGGACAAGCGGGCCGAGGAGCGTTTCAAAGCCATCTCCGGCGCGCACGACCTGCTCTCCGACCCCGCCAAGCGGGCGCGGTTCGACCGGGGCGAGATCGACGCGGGCGGCCAGGACGTGCCCCCGCGCGGCTTCCGGCCCGCCGGCGGCGCCCAATACGCCAACGGCGCCGACATGGACGACATCCTGGCGGGCATGTTCGGCGCCCGCGGCCAGGCGCGTCCGCAGCGCGGCGCCGACCAGCGATACACCTTGAACGTCTCCTTCATCGACGCGGCGCGCGGGG
>CAXTTB010000216.1:0-6292 GCA_964246905.1 uncultured Acetobacteraceae bacterium
CACGTCCATCGTCCGCATCACCAGCGTGCCCACCCAGCCCCCGGCATAGCCCGCGAGCACGCCCAAGGAGCCGCCGACGATCCCCGCGAACACCACGGGACCCACGCCCATCAAGAGCGAGCTGCGCCCGCCGTACAGGATGCGCGCCAGGATGTCCCGCCCCAGCTCGTCCGTGCCCAGCCAGTGCCCGCGATAGCCGAACGGCTTGAGCCGCAGGATGATGCTTTCCTTGTAGGGGTCGAACGGCGACAGCAGCGGCGCCGCCACCGCCGCCAGCACGATGGCCAGCAGCAGCACGGAGAACACCACCGTCGCCGGGTCGCGCCGCAAGCGGCCCCCGACCATGCCCCAATAGCCCGGACGCGGCGGCAGGCGGACCGGCGCCGCCGCCGGCAGGGTCAACGCTTGCGAGGTCATGCGCGCCGCACCCGCGGGTCCATCGACGCCTGCAGCAGGTCCACCACCAGGTTAGTGGCGACGAAGATCAAGGCAAGGCTGAGGATCGCGCCCTGCAGCACCGGCACGTCGCGGTTGACGATGGCGCGGCCGAGCAGGGTGCCGCTGCCGGGCCAGGCGAACACCGGCTCCACCAGGATGGACCCGCCCATCAGGTAGCCGAACTGCAGGCCCATCACCGCCAGCATCCCCGGCGCCGCGTTCTTCAAGACGTGCCGCACCACGGCGAACTCCGTCAGCCCCTTGGCCCGCAGCGTGGTCACGAAGTCCTGGCCGCGCACCTCCAGCACCGCGGCGCGCGTGCTGCGCGCGATGATGCCGACCGGCACCAGTGCCAGGGTGATGACTGGCAGCACCAGGTAATGCAGATCAGCCCAGCGCAAAATGGAAAAACCGTCCGACCCGTTCATCCCCATGCCGGACGCCGGCAGCCAGGACAGCTCGACCGCGAAGATGATGACCAGCACGAGGCCGAGCCAGTAGTTCGGCACGCTGACCCCCATCACCGCCGTGCCCGTCACCACCCGGTCCAGCGCCCGCCCCAGCCGCCCCGGCGGCGCGCAGCCCGCCAGCGTCCCAAGCCCCGCGCCCACCACGAACGACAGCGGCACCGCGAACACCGCCAGCACCAACGTGTTGGCGAGCGCGCCGCTGACCTCCAGCGACACCGGGCGCCGGGTCGCGACCGACAGCCCGAAGTCGCCATGCGCCGCACGCCACAGCCAGTTCGCGAACTGCACCGGCAGCGGCTTGTCGAAGCCATAGGCGCGCTTGACGATCTCGATCATCTCCGCGTTGGCGTCGGGCGGCAGCACGGTCTGCAACGGGTCGCCGGGCGCGATGTACACCAGCATGAAGCACACCAGGCTGACCCCGAAGGCGATGGGCAGGGCGTAGAGCAGCCGCCAGAGGATCGTGCGCGCCATCGGCCCGACTTCGCTCCCCTACTTCGCGATCGTGATCGGCGTCAGGTCCTGGAACCAGCTCTGCGCCTGCACGAAGCCCTGCACCTTCGGCGACAGCGCCCGCGGGTTGATGTCGTGCACCACCCAGATCATCACGGCGTCGTCCACCATCTTCTCGTGGATCTGGGTCAGGATGGCCTCGCGCTTCTCCAGGTCGAACTCGTTGAAGGCGGCGGTGACGAGGGCTTCCGTGTCCTCCGAGTAGTAGTGCCCCCAGTTGCCGCCCTTCGGGGACCATTGCGCCTTCTGCAGGAAGCGGGTCATGCCGTTGATCGGGTCCTGCACCGCGCGGCTGACGTTGATGCCGTCCACGTCCGGCGCCGTCTCCACCCCGCCGCGGGCGAGGGCCAGCAGCGCGTTCCAGTCCATCACCCGCAGCGTGACGTCGAACCCGGCCTCCTCCAACTGCGACTTGATCAGCTCGTTCATCGGCAGGGGCTGCATCTGGCCGGAGCCGGAGGTGCTGATGGCGAACGTCACCTTGCACGGCACGCAGCCGGCCTCCTTGAGCAAGGCCTTCGCCCTCGGCAGGTCGTACTTGTAGCTGACGGGATGGCCGTAATAGCTGGTGTTGGGCGGCACGTTGGCCGGGCCTTCCTGCGCGATGCCGCCCAGCAGCTCCACGATGTCCGCCCGGTTCAGCGCGTAGTTGGCCGCGCGGCGCACCCGCACGTCGCGGAACGGGCCGTTCACGAAGTTGAGCTGGTACGACCAGTTGTGCGGGTAGGCGTTGGTGACGACCTTCATGCCCGACGACTTCAGCCGCGGGATGGCGTCGGGCGTCGGCGCCTCCACGAAGTTGACCTGGCCGCTCAAGAGCGCCGCGGTTCGCGTGCTGGCCTCCGGCATCGGCAGCAGCACCAGCCGGTCCTGCTTCGGCACCCGCGCCTTGTCCCAGTAGTCCTTGTTGGGCACCATCTCCAGCCGCTCGTGCGCCACCATGCGGTCGAAGCGGTACGGGCCGGTGCCGGAGGGCTGGGTGGCGTAGGCCGCCCAGTCGTATTTCAGCGCCTCCGCCCGGCAGCGGCTGGTCATCATGATGAAGCTGACTTCGTAGGGGAACATGGAACTCGGGATCTTGGTCGTGAGCGCCACGGTCCGGTCGTCCACCTTCTCGGCACGCTCGAAGTTCGGCAGGTAGGCGCGGGACAGCGCGAACTGCTGCGGGTTCCACTGCGGCGCCTTCTCGTCGAAGCGGCCGAAGTTCCACACCACGTCGTCCGCGGTGAACGGGCAGCCGTCGTGCCACTTCACCCCGTCCCGCAGGGTGAACAGCCAGCGCCGGGTGTTCGCGGGATCGACGTGCCACTCGGTGGCGAGGCCGGGCTTGATGACGGCCAGCCGGTCGGCGTGGCTCAGGTCCCAGTTGATCAGCGCGTCGTGCAGGCTCACGCCGACGAAGCGGAAACCCTCGAAGCCCTGGTCCGGGTTGCCGCCGGTCACGGGGATGTCGCCCGCCGTCATCGCGACGGTCAGCACGCCCTGCGCCTGCGCCGCGGAGGCCGAGAGCAGCAGCCCGGCGGCGGCCAGGTGCTGGAGCAATGACCGCGAGAACGATGACCGGGCCATGTGGCGCCTCCGTGCAGGATGGCGCAGCGTGGCAAAGGACGCAGGGACTGGACAAGGCTAAAGTGACCGGCTTGCGCGAGTTTTTGGCAGGGGAAAACCAGAAACGCTTTGAATTGCACCGCAAGCTCAATACTTGGGCATCTTATGGACGAAACATTGCAATATTCTGGCCGGCTTGCGATTTGGCATGGAAAATGCCTGGCTGCTGGACCGAGTTGCAGGAGAAGCCCATGCCGGAACCCACCTCGCGAGCGGACTTCGAGGCGCTGGTCCGCCGCGCCGGCCTCACGCTCACGCCCGAGCAGGTCGCAGAACTCCACGCCGGCTGGACCTACGTGGAGCCGATGCTCGCCCGCATCCGCGCGCCCGGACGCGGACGGGAGGCCGAACCCGCCCTCATTTTCCGGCCGGAGCCGCAATGATGCAGACGCCCACCATCGCGGACGCCGCCCGGCGGATCGCGGCGCGCCAGCTTTCCCCCGTGGAGCTGACACAGCACCTGCTCGGACGCATCGAAGCCGAGGACGCGGCGCTCAACAGCTTCATCCTGGTGACGCCGGAGCGGGCGCTCTCCGACGCCCGGGCGGCGGAGGCCCGCATCATGGCCGGCGAGGCGCGCGGCCCGCTGGACGGCATCCCCATCGCGCACAAGGACATCTACGGCACGGCGGGCATCCCGACCACGGCGCATTCCAAGCTGCTGCAGGGCTGGGTGCCCGACACGGACGCCGCCACGGTCCGCAAGCTCGCCGCCGCCGGCACGGTGATGCTCGGCAAGCTCGCGACGCACGAGTTCGCCTTCGGCGGCCCGAGCTTCGACCTGCCTTGGCCGCCGGCGCGCAACCCGTGGAACACCGACCATTTCACCTCCGGCTCCTCCTCCGGCACCGGGGCGGCGGTGGCGGCGGGCTTGATCCTGGGCGGCACCGGGTCCGACACCGGCGGCTCGATCCGGGGACCTGCGGCGCTGTGCGGCATCGCCGGCATCAAGCCGACCTACGGGCTGTGCAGCCGGGTCGGCATCCTGCCACTGTCGTTTTCGCTCGACCACGCCGGGCCGATGGCCTGGACGGTGGAGGACTGCGCGCTGCTGCTGCAGGCCATGGCCGGATACGACGCCGCCGATCCGGCCAGCGCCGACCGCCCGGTGCCGGACTTCTCCGCCGGGTTGAACGACGGCGTGAAGGGCCTGCGGATCGGCGTCGCGCGGAGCTGGCACGAAACCGACCGCCCGGTCAGCCCCGCGGTCCAGGCCGGCATCGACGGCGCGCTCGGCATCTGGCGCGCGCAGGGGGCGGAGGTCCGGGAGGTCGCCCTGCCGTCGCTCTACGACTACCAGGCGGCGAACTACATCGTCATCGTCGCGGAGGCGTTCTCCCTGCACGAACCCTGGATGCGCGAGCGGTTCGGCGACTACGGCGAGCTGCTGCGGGACCGCATGGCGTTCGGCGGGCTGATCGCCGCGACCGACTACGTGCAGGCGCTGCGGATGCGCCGGGAGCTGTGCGCCGCCACGACGGCGGCGATGCAGGACCTGGACCTGATCGTGACTGCCGGGGCGCCGGCGGAGGCGCCGCGCATCGACGACGTGCCGAAATGGGACAACCTGGCCCGGCCCGGCTTCACCGCGCCGTTCAACCTCACGGGCTGGCCCGCCATGTCCGTCTGCTCCGGCTTCGGCGCGGACGGCCTGCCGGTCAGCGTGCAGGTCGCGGCCAAGCCGTTCCAGGAAGCCACCCTGTTCCGCGCGGCCCACGCCTTCGAGCAGGCGGCCGGCCTCCGCGGCAGACGGCCGGCACCCAGGAGCGTGGCCGAGGCGGCGGCGTAAGGCGGGCGGTCAGCCTTTCCGCATCACCTTGCGGCCACGCGACGGCGGCGCTGGCGGCACGAAGGCCAGCGCCTCGTCCATCGTCCATGGGTTGTCCACGGGAAAGCGGGTGACTTCAATGCCGGTGTCGTCAGATGCGAAACGTCGGGCAGCAGAATAAGCATCAGCGTATATATCCGGCAAGTAACGTCGCATCCCTGGGTTGTCCCTGATGATGACCCTGGCGTGATCCTGTTGCACACCGATGGTCGAGTGCCAGCTACGGGCAAGCTTCTCCGGCTGCATGAGCACTTTGAGCATGTGCTGCAACAGGACCGCCATGGCGCTCCGAAATGCGTGTCGCTGCGTGAGGGCCATGTCAGTCAGGAACTCGGCAATCGTATGATGGTCGAGCTTATCGAATTGCTCCGCACGCAACAGGCTAGCCTGTTCCAGCAGCCACCCGAACTCGTCCTGGTCATAGACTGCCTTGGAATGGTGCGAAATTGGCTCGGCAACTTGTGCAGGCTCCAACTTCTCCGACGCCGTGTTGCCCGGCGCCTGCGTCCATCCCGCTACATCCTTCGGTTCTATGTTCGACATGCCGATCACCCTAGCACGTATCGATTGGACGGCGCTTCACGGAAGCCAACCAGAAACCCCTTCACCCAAGCGCACGGTCCCAAGCCCGGGCGACCGCGACCAGCGCCGCGTCCGCGCCGCGCGCGCCGATGATGCTGAGGCCGACCGGCAGCCCGTCCACGGTGGCGCCCGGCAGGCTCACCTGCGGATGCCCCGCCAGCCCGCCCTGCGCGCACAGGCAGCCGATGCGCGCCCGCAACGGGTCCAGCACCGGCAAGGGTAGCCCGGTCTCCGGCGCCGGGAACGGCGTGGTCGGCAGGCAGAGCACCGTGCCGGGCGGCAGCAGGTGGGCCATGCGCCCGCGCGCCTCCTCCCGCATCAGCGCCGCCCATTCCAGCTCCGCCGCCGGGACCGCCGCCGCGGCGACCAGGCCGCGCGCCACGCTGAACGCGAAGCGCGGGTTGTGCGTCTCGACCCAGGGCCGGAAGGTCTGCCACGCCTCGGCCGGCTGCAGCGTCCGCTGCGCCCGGGACCAGACCGACAGGCCCGGCGGCGCCATGACCGCGTCCTGCGCCGGGCCGATCAGCCGTTCGAGCCGCGCCACCATGGGGGCGAGCGCGTCGGCCACCGCCGGGTCGGCGAAGCCGAACGCATCGGTGGCGCGGAGCAGCCGGGTGGGCAGGGCGTCCGGCACGGCCTCCCCCAGCATGACCGCGGACACCCGCGCAAACGTCTCGCTGTCCCGCGCGAACCAGCCGGCGGTGTCCGACGTCGGCGCCTGCGCCGCCATGCCGGCGACCGGCACGCGCCCGTGGGTGGGCCGGATGCCGAACAGGCCGCAGAAGCTCGCCGGCACCCGCACGGACCCGCCGGTGTCGGTGCCCAGCGCCGTGTCGCACAGCCCGGCCGCCAC
>CAXTTB010000217.1:0-6288 GCA_964246905.1 uncultured Acetobacteraceae bacterium
CGGCAGGCCCGCGCGGCGCGCGACGGCGCGGATGACGTGGGCCTCGATCTCGACCGCCGCCGGCGAGGTCGTGGCGCTGGCAAGCTGCGGGTTGAACGCCGCCGCGATGCGGTCCGCGCACTGCGCCGGGAAGGTCGGCGCCGGGTTGAACAGCCCGAGGTAGCGCGGGTGCGTGACCTGGGTGACGCCCTGCTCCATCTGGGCGACGACCCATGCCAAAAGGGCGTCAAGCGGACGGGGCTCGGCGAAGTCGAACTCTTCGAGCGCGCGCATGAAGGCGTCGCGGCCGAGCGTCGGCGCGACGCTGCCCTGGGCGACGTGCTCGCGGGCAGAGGCCAGGCGCTGCGTGAGGGCGTCCTCCAGGCGCATCCGCTCCCCGGCGGGCGGGAACAGCGCCGGGGCCGGGGCCAGGTCAGCGGTCCAGCAGGCCATGCGACGCCTCTGCGTGGTCCTGCTCGAAGGGCTGCACGGCGCCGCCCGTCCGTTGCCGGAGCAGCCTTAGCCAGTTCGCGTAGAACTGGATGGCCGGCTCGCGCCAGTCATGCGCCGGCGCCCAACCGCCCAGGGCCAGCGGCAGGCGGTCGAGCAGGGCAGGCTCCCGCGACCGCACCGCCGCCTCGCGGAACGCGCCGAGCGCGTCCTCCGCCCGCTCGTCGAAGTAGCCCTGCACCGGGTCGGGATAGGTGTCCCGCTCGCCCCGGAGGAAGCGCCCGACATCGCGGCGGTACTCGCGGAACAGCGCCTCCGGGTCGTACTCGGGATGGCCCTGCAGGAACACGGACAGGCTCCGCCCGTCTTTCACGAACATGTCGGCGCCCACGCCGGGCAGGCGCGACAGGACCTGGTGGCCGGACGCCGCGAGCGCCGGCTCCGGCAGGTCGTTGCAGCGGGTCTGCGGGACGCGCCAGCACGGCGGCAGCCCGGCGGTGAGCGCGTGCTCCGCGGCCTTCACGCAAGCGAACACGCCCGAAAGCTTCGACCCGAACGGGCGCCGCGCGACGCGGGCGGTCCGGAGCACGGCGGCCTGGGCCGCCAGGCACGACCAGACGGTGGACGCGGTGCGCTCCTCCGCCCAATCGGCCAGGTGCGCCAAGGCGGGCCAGTAAGGCTCGTCCTCCAGGGCGCGGGCACGAGGTTCCGCGCCGGTCACGATGAGGCCGTCGAGGCGGGCGTCCCACAGCCGGTCGATGTCCTCGTAGAACAGGCCGACATGCGCCCGCCCGGCCTCGCCGCGCGGGACCTGCGGCAGGGAGAACAGACGGAGGCGGGCCGGGCGTCCGCCCGACGCGGCGGCCAGCAGCTCCCGGTACTGCCGCTCCGTCGCGCGGAGCGCCGCGTCCGGCATGTTGTTGACCAGGCCGAGCGCAAGCCCCGCGCCCGGCGGACATGCCGGGCTATCCATGCGCCCCGGCCCATGCGGCTTCCAGGGGGCCTGCCGCGGCGTCGAGCGCCTGGTCGAGGTCGGCGATGATGTCGTCCACGTGCTCGATGCCGACGCTCAGCCGGATCATCTCCGGGGTGACGCCGGCGCTGCGCTGCGCCTCGGGCGGCATCTGCCGGTGCGTCGTGGACGCGGGATGGCAGGCCAGGGACTTGGCGTCGCCGAGGTTGACCAGCCGCTTGACCAGATCCAGCGCGTCGTAGAACCGCGTGCCGCCGGCGAAGCCGCCGCGGACGCCGAAGGTCATCAGCGAGCAGGCCCGCCCGCCGAGGTACCGCTGCACGAGCGCATGGTAGGGGTTGTCGGGGAAGCCGGCGTAGTTGACCCACTCGACCCGCGCGTCGTCCCGCAGGAACTCGGCGACGCGCCGGGCATTCTCGACGTGGCGCTCCACGCGCACGAACACGCTCTCGATGCCCTGCAGCAGCAGGAAGGCGCTCATCGGCGACAGCACGGCGCCGGTGGTGCGCAGGAACACGCTGCGGAGCCGCGCGGCGTAGGCGCCCCGGCCGAAATGCTCGGCATAGACCAGGCCGTGGTAGGAGGGGTCCGGCTCGTTGAACTGCGGGAACCGCCGGGCATGGGCCTGCCAGTCGAAACGCCCGCCGTCCACGACGGCGCCGCCGAGCGTCGTGCCGTGCCCGCCCATGAACTTCGTGAGCGAGTGCACGACGATGTCCGCGCCGTGCTCGATGGGGCGGAGCAGGACCGGCGTGGCCACGGTGTTGTCCACGATCAGCGGCACCCCGTGGCGGTGGGCCGCCTCCGCCAGCGCCGCGATGTCCGCGATGTTGCCGGCCGGGTTGCCGACGCTTTCGCAGAACACGGCCTGGGTGCTGCCGTCCACCGCCGCCTCGATGTCGGCGGCGCGGTCGCCGGCGGCGAAGCGCGCGGTGATGCCCCAGCGCGGCAGCGTGTGGGCGAGCAGCGTGTGGGTCGTCCCGTAAAGTTGCGGCACCGAGACGATGTTGCCGCCGGCCTCGGCGACGTTGAGCAGGGCGTAGGTCAGCGCGGCCTGGCCGGAGGCGACGCTGAGCGCGTCCAGCCCGCCTTCCAGCTCCGCGACCCGGCGCTCCAGCACGGCGTTGGTCGGGTTGCTGATCCGGCTGTAGCGGTAGCCCTCAGCCTCCAGGTTGAACAGCGCGGCGCCGTGCTCGGCGCTGTCGAACGCATAGGCCGCCGTCTGATAGATCGGCACGGCGACGGCCCGGGTGGTGGGGTCCGGCTCGTACCCCCCGTGGATCGCGACGGTCTCCCTCCGCCTCGGAACAGGCTTCCTCATCGGCGGCGCCCAGCGAGGCGGCACGGTCCGCCTGGGCGCGGCGGGGTGCGGCCGGAGGACTGGCCGGCGCCTGCCTGCCCTGCATCGGCAGGCTGGCTTTTACGTTTTGATGTAACGATCTTTCCAGGCAACAAAATCTTTTCCCTTCCTGACCGCGCCGCCAGTTCCGCCAACAAGTTCCGGGAGAAACTTGCTCACATGTTCTATCAATGGTTTTGCGCGTTGGCAGGCCCGGGGCCGATCAACTCTTATTGCGTTAATTTAGCGACTGTCGAGGCCGTCGTCATAGATAAAATGGTCTATGTTGCGAATACAGGAAATCCTGGTTACTGAACATCTCCTGTCCTGCTTGCTGCCGTCTCGGACGTCTCTTGATTGAGACAGGATGGGAAAAGGATGACGATATGACTGTTTTCAACAAAACCCAGTATGGAAATACGATCGACGAAATATGCGGCCTGAACTGGACCGGCCTTGACTCAGGCGGCCTCATCAAGGTGGCCTGGGCCTACTACTATTTCTCCGTGCAGTTCCGCGAGAACCTGACGACCGCCCGGAGGCTGCATCCTCAAGACCCCATGCTGGAGCAGCTTGAGCAGGAAGAATGCGACACGAGCAACCTGTCGCCCTGGCCCGGCGTCGCGGACGCCGGCGAGCGGATGAACCACGACGAGTTCATGCGGCGCCTGCTGCGGCTGTCGCCCATCGCGGAAGCCGAGCGGCTGGCCCTTGAGGGGATTGGCCAGGCCTACCTGGACACGACGCGCGGCCTCAGTCCCGAGACGGGCGCGTTGAGCATCGCGAGCTACGAGGACGGCGGGCTTGAGAAGGTGTTCGGGGCCATGCTGACCGCCCGGCACTGGGACGGGCCTTTGCTCCAGGCGTTCCGGCATTTCCTGGCGGAGCACATCAGGTTCGACAGCAACCCGGAGCAAGGCCACGGCGCCCTGAGCCGGCATCTGAAGCCGGATGACCGGATCCTCCCGTTGTGGGCGGCGTGAACGGTGCCTGACCCGTCCGTCCGCCCGCGCCATGCGATACACAAGGGCCGCCCGCAGCGGCGCCGGTCCCTCATCGGCGGCCGTCTGCGCGCACAGGACCAAAATGGCGGCAGGACCCAGGACCAGCGTTGACACCGCGGCGACGGCCCAAGGCACGGTCGCGGCCGACCTGGTCGCGGTGCTCGTGGCCGTCTCCGAAAGCGGCCCCTGCGTGCTGACGGTGCAAAACCGGCAGGCCCTGCCGTGCGGCCCGCTTGAGACGGCGCACCGCTCGCTGCAATCCGGCCTGCGCGCCTGGGTGGAGCGGCAAACGCACCATCCTATCGGCTACCTGGAGCAGCTCTACACCTTCGCCGACCGTGGCCGCGCCCCGGACGGGGAAGGCCACCTGATCTCGGTCAGCTACCTCGGCCTGACCCGGCAGCGCGAACTGCCGGGACGCGAGGCCGCTTGGCGGGGCTGGTACGAGTTCTTCCCCTGGGAGGACCACCGCGCGGGACGGCCCGCCCTGATCGACCGAACGGTCATGCCGCGCCTGGCCGAGTGGGCCGCGGCCGCGGCTGCGTCCGTCCGCGAGGACCGGCTGCGACGCATCGCCATCGCGTTCGGGGAGGCCTGGAACGAGGAGCTGGCGCTGCAGCGTTACGAGCTGCTGTTCGAGGCCGGGCTGGTGCCGGAAAGCGCCGGTATGCCGACCGCCTGCGTCGCGGCGGGCCAGCCCATGATGTCCGACCACCGCCGCATCTTGGCGACCGCCATCGCCCGGCTGCGGGCCAAGATCAAGTACCGCCCCGTGGTGTTCGAGCTGATGCCGCCGGACTTCACCCTGCTGCAGCTCCAGCGCTGCGTCGAGGCCATCGCCGGGCGCACGGTGCACAAGCAGAACTTCCGCCGCCTGATCGAGATGCAGGCGCTCGTGGAGGAGACCGGCGGCGCCGCGCAGGGCACCGGCGGGCGCCCGGCGAAGCTGTTCCGCTTCCGCCGGGAGATCCTGGCCGAGCGTGCCGCCGCGGGCACCAAGCCGCCGCTCGCGCGGGCTTGACACGGCTCAGGCGCGATCCCAGCATAATGGAGTAATGCTCAGAGTGAGCATAGCAGCGGCGCGGCCCACGGGCCGAGCAGGCGCCGCGCTTCGAGAAGGATGCCCACGAGATGGCTGATGCGGTCCCGCCCCTTCCGGACATCATGCTGGAGCCGCTGGTGCGCGCGGCGCTGCTGGAGGACCTCGGCCGGGCCGGCGACCTGACGACGAACGCCGTCGTCGCGGCCGACCTCCGCGCGAGGACGGCGCTCGTGGCCCGGCAGCCCGGCGTCGTGGCCGGGCTGGACCTGGCCCGGCTCGCCTTCCGCCTGATCGACCCGTCCATCGAGATGCGGGCGAGCGTCGCGGACGGCGGCGCGGTCGCGCCCGGCGACGTGATCGCGGTGCTGGACGGCCGGGCGCGCGGCATGTTGACCGCCGAGCGGACCGCGCTGAACTTCCTCTGCCACCTGAGCGGCGTCGCCACCGCGACCGCCTCGGTCGTTTCGGCGATCCGCGGCTGCAAGGCGCAGGTCGTCTGCACCCGCAAGACGCTGCCGGGGCTGCGCGCGGTGCAGAAATACGCGGTCCGCGCGGGCGGCGGCGGCAACCACCGCTTCGGCCTGGACGACGCGGTGCTCATCAAGGACAACCACGTGGCGCTCGCGGGCGGGGTCCGCGCCGCGGTGCAGCGCGCCCGCGCCGCCGCCGGGCACCTGGTCAAGATCGAGCTGGAGGTGGACACGCTGGAGCAGCTCGAGGAGGCGCTGGGCCTCGGCGTGGACGCCGTGCTGCTCGACAACATGGGGCCGGACATGCTGCGGCGGGGCGTCGCCATGGCCGCCGGGCGCGTGGTCACGGAGGCGTCCGGGCGCGTCACGCCGGAGACTGCGCCGGCCATCGCGGCCAGCGGCGTGGACCTGATCTCGATCGGCTGGCTGACCCATAGCGCGCCGGTGCTCGACATCGGGCTGGACTACCGTGCCGCGTGATGGACGGCGCGGGCGCTGCGACGGGCACGGCTGGGCATGGGCAGGGAGTCGCGCCCGTCGTTTTCACGCCGGCGGGGGTGCTGCGTGGCCTGCGCCGCTGCCTGCCGCTGGTCGCCGGGCTGACGCCGTACGGCCTGGTCGCCGGCGTGGTCGCCCAGGGGCACGGCCTGTCGCTTGCGGAGGCTTCGCTCATGAGCGCCGTCGTGTTCGCGGGCGCGGGCCAGATCATGGCGCTCGGCGCCTGGACGCACCCGGCCTCGCTCGTGGCCGCGAGCCTGGCCTGCTTCGCGGTGAACCTGCGCATGGTGCTGGTGGGTCCGGTGCTGTCGCCCTGGCTCGACGGGCTGCGCGGCTGGCGGCTGTGGGGCAGCCTGTTCGTCATGACGGACCTGATCGGGGCGCTGTCGCTGACCGAGATGCGGGCGGGGGGCGCCGATGCCGGGTTCCTGTTCGGGGCGGGCCTCGTGCTGTGGGCCTGGTGGGTGCTGACCGGCGCCGCCGGCTGCCTCGTCGGCGCGGCGATCCAGCCGCCGCCGGGGCACCCCTTGTTC
>CAXTTB010000218.1:0-215 GCA_964246905.1 uncultured Acetobacteraceae bacterium
GTCGTGACCGGCTGGGCCACGGACCCGTTCGCGCTCGGCGCTTACGCCTACGCGCCGCCGGGCCAGGCGGGGATGCGCGGCGTCCTGGAAGCGGCGTGCCCGGCGGATCGCCTGCTGTTCGCCGGCGAGGCCTGCCGCACCGACGGGCTGGCCGGCACGGTCGGCGGCGCGTTCGCCAGCGGTCGGGACGCGGCTGCCCGGCTTCTGCCTCTCCT
>CAXTTB010000218.1:271-6276 GCA_964246905.1 uncultured Acetobacteraceae bacterium
CCATCGCGTGCAGGCTGTTGACTTCCAGCAGCGCCCGGCGCGGCTGCCCGGCCCGCCGCCCGGCCTCCGCCAGCCAGTCGATATCGGGCACCGGCGGGCGGTAGTCGCCGAACAGGATGATCTTGTGGTCGTCGAGGTCCTCCGGCCGGGCCGGCGTGCCGTGCTTCTTGAGATAGTCGGGGTGCGCCACCACCAGCCACTTGATCTGCATGAGGTGCCGCTGCACCAGGTCCGGCTGCTTCGGCGGGTGCATCCGGATGGCGACATCGGCCTCCCGCATCGCGAGGTCGAGGTCGGTGTCGTCGAGCAGCAGGGTCATCGTCACGTCGGGATACATGTCGAGGAAGCCTTGCAGGCGCGGCGCGAGCCAGGTGGAGCCGAAGCCCACGGTCGTCGTCACCTTGATCCGCCCGGCCGGCTTCTCCTTGCTTTCGGTCAGCAGCGCCTCGGTCATCGCGAGCTTGGCGAACACCTCCCGCACCGTACGGTTCAGGCTCTCCCCCTGCTCGGTCAGGATCAGGCCGCGGGCGTGGCGGTGGAACAGCGGCACCTGCAGCGCCTCTTCCAGCGCCGAGATCTGGCGGGACACCGCGGACTGGCTGAGGTTCAACGTTTCCCCGGCATGGGTGAAGCTGCCGGCCTCGGCTACGGCATGGAAGACGCGCAGCTTATCCCAATCCATGCCCTTGCCCGTCTCCTGCCGGTTCCGCGCCGACTCGGCGTGGGACTTAGGGGTAGCGTAAACTGGAAGATGGGCAAGTGGCTATTGTTGGTGGCGTGGCTTGGATTTCGGCGTCCGACAAAGGGCCGGCGCCGGCTATTGGCAACGGCTCGTTACAATGGGACATTGCCAAGTCGTAAAAGGAAGTCCTCTCTGTGCCCCGTATTGCCTGCCTCCATACGGCCGAGAGCAACGTCAAGGTGTTCGATGCAGCCTTGAGGCGGCTGGGCTTGGCCGACGTGGAACTGCGCCATTCCGTGCGTGCCGACCTGCTCGCCGCTGCGGAGCGCGCTGGAGGGCTGACGCCGGCAATCGCTGCACGGACGGCCAGCTTGCTGCTTGAGTTGTGCGACGGGGCCGATGCGGTCCTCCTGACCTGCTCGACCTTGGGACCGGCTGCCGAAGCTGCCACGGAAACGGCACCTGTTCCGATCATGCGTGTTGATGCGGCCTTGGCCCATGAAGCCGTCAAGGATGGAGGAAAGATCGCCGTCCTGTGTGCCGTTGAGACGACGGTCGAGCCGACAAGGCTTCTGTTTGAGGCAGCAGCCCGTGGGACGGACGCAGAAATCGCCGTGCATCTCGTCCCTCACGCCTGGGAAGCGTTCAGGGCTGGAGACCATGACCGCTACTTGGCCATGCTCGCGCAAGCCGCCGACAGGGCGATGCGGTCCGGGGCCACACGGGTCGCACTTGCCCAGGCATCCATGGCCGGCGCCGCAGCCCTCGTTGCTCGCGGTCAACGGCCGCTTGACAGCCCGATGGCGGGCCTCGCGGCCGCTATCGCAGCAGCATCATAGGGCTGCTCGATCCCGCGAGCCGCCGGTCGGGTCAACTTGCATCCAGTTGCCCCATTCCTTCTTTCCACAGTTCTAGATAGGAACGGACATGGCTGCGACCGGCCTCACGACCACGATGTCGACCAAGGGGCAGTTGATCCTGCCCAAGGCGATCCGTGACCGACTGCAATGGGACGCCGGAACCCGTTTGGCCGTGGAGCACACGTCTGACGGTGTGCTGCTGAAGCCGCTGGCAGCCGCCTTCGCGCCAACCCAGCCGGAAGACGTCTTCGGCTGCCTCTCCTACGCCGGCCCAGCGAAGTCGGTCGAAGACACGGAAGCAGGGATTGCGACGGAGGCCAGACGCCGGCATGCGCGCGGTCGATGCTGACGTCATCGTCCGTTACCTGATCGAGCGCCCTGACTACTCCGCCGCCTGAGCCGCCGGCTGCGCCTGCACCGTCAGAAACCTCTCCGCCTCCAGCGCCGCGATGCACCCGGTCCCGGCCGCGGTGATCGCCTGCCGCCAATGCTTGTCCTGCACGTCGCCGGCCGCGAACACGCCGGGCACCGAAGTTTGAGTAAGGCCGGGCTTGGTGGCCACGTAGCCCTCCTCGTCCAAATCGACCTGCCCGCGGAAGATCGTCGTGTTGGGCGTGTGGCCGATGGCGATGAACACGCCGTCCACCGGCAGGTGGCTCAGCGTCCCCGTGCGGACGTTCCGCAGGGTCACGCCCGTCACGACCTCCGGCTGGCCGCCGCCGGTCACTTCCTCCACCGCGCTGTCCCATAGGACCGCGACCTTGGGATGGCTGAACAGGCGCTTCTGCAGGATCTTCTCCGCGCGCAGGCTGTCCCGCCGGTGCACCAGCGTCACCTTGTCGGCGTGGTGGGTCAGGTACAGCGCCTCCTCGACCGCGGTGTTGCCGCCGCCGATCACCGCCACCTGCTTGCCGCGGTAGAAGAACCCGTCGCACGTCGCGCAGGCCGACACGCCGGCACCCTGCAGCCGCTTCTCCGACGGCAGGCCGAGCCAGCGCGCCTGCGCCCCGGTGGCGATCACCACCGTTTCGGCGAGGTACACGTCGCCCGAGTCGCCCACGCCGCGGAACGGGCGGCGCGAGAAATCGATGCTCATCAGCAGGTCGCTGACCATCCGCGTGCCGACATGCTCCGCCTGCTTGGCCATCTGCTCCATCAGCCATGGGCCTTGGATGGCGCTCTCGAACCCCGGATAGTTCTCCACGTCCGTCGTGATCATCAACTGCCCGCCGGGCTGCAGGCCGGAGAGCAGCACCGGGTCCAGCCCGCCGCGCGCCGCATAGATCGCCGCCGTGTAGCCGGCCGGCCCGGCGCCGATGATGAGGACTTGGGTATGGATCGTCTGCGGCATGGCAACGCGGTTCCTCTGGCTCGGCCAATCATATCGGCAGAGACGCCGCGCCGCGCAAGCGAGTCTCCGCGCGCGGGTATTCAGCCCGGGCCTTCCGTAATATTGTTGCGCGGCACAGGGGGCGAAGCGGCTGATGAAGCTCGATGGCGACGACGTGGCGGACCTGGACGAGATCGACCGCCGAATCCTGGCCGAGCTGCAGGTGGACGGCCGCATGACCAACGTCGAGCTGGCCCGGCGGGCCGACATCACGGCACCCCCCTGCCTGCGCCGGGTCCGGCGGCTGGAGGAGGCCGGCATCATCCGCGGCTACCACGCCGACACCGACCCGGCCCGCCTGGGATGGGAGATCGTGTTCTTCGCGCTGATCGGCCTCGACAGCCAGAAGGAGACGGTGCTCTCGGCCTTCGAGGCGGAGGTGGCGGAGTGGCCCGAGGTGCGGGAATGCCACATGATCCGCGGCGGCGGCGACTTCCTGCTGCGCCTGGTGGCGCGGGACACGGCGCACGAGAACGCGCTCACCCAGCGCCTGACCGGCGCCCCCTCGGTGAGCCGGGTGCAGACCTTGCAGACGATCCGCACCAGCCGAAGCCTGGCCGGGGTGCCGCTGTAGCGGCGGCCGGTCAGTACGTCCGTGGGCGCGCGACCGCGCGGTACACCAGCAGGATGATGACCGCGCCGACCACCGCCCCGATGAACCCGGCCGACTGGCCCGGACCGTACCAGCCCAGCGCCTGGCCCAGGAAGGTCGCCACCATCGCGCCCGCGATGCCGAGCAGGACGGTGACGATGAACCCGCCGGGGTCGCGGCCCGGCGTCAGCATCTTGGCGACCAGCCCGGCAAGCCCGCCGATGATGATGGCGCCGATGAAGGAGATCATGGGAACACTCCGGCCGTGTTGAAACGCCTTTCGTCCCGCGGTGCGGCGGTTGCCGCGGACGATGGCACGGCCCTGCGTGACGCGCCAGCGGAGCGGACGCGCATGGCGCTGCTGGCCCTGCTGCTCCTGACCCTGATCCGCCTCCTTGTCGCTGGCATGACGCCGTTGTCGGAGGACGAGGCGTACTATTGGGTGTGGTCGCACGCGCTGGCGCCGGGCTTCCTCGACCATCCGCCGATGGTGGCGCTCTGGGTCCGGGCGGGCACCTGGATCGCCGGCGAGGACGCGCTGGGCGTGCGGCTGCTGGCGCCGCTGTCGGCGGCGGCCGGCTCGGTGCTGGTGGCGCAGGCGGCGGGGCTGCTGTTTCCCGGGCGGCGGTGCGGCGTGCCCGCGGCGGCGCTGCTGAACGGCACGCTGCTGGTGGGCGCGGGGGCGGTGACGATGACGCCCGACACGCCGCTGCTGCTGTTCTGGGCGGCGACGCTGTGGGCGCTGGCGCGGCTGCTGCGGTCCGGCGACGGGCGGTGGTGGCTCGTGGTGGGCTTCGCCGCCGGGTGCGCGGGCGCGAGCAAGTACACCGGCGGCTTCCTGGGCCTCGGCATCGTGCTTTGGCTCCTTTGGGTGCCCGGGCTGCGCCATTGGTTCGCCCGCGCCTATCTGTGGCTCGGCGGCGCCGTGGCCGCGGCGGTATTCGCGCCGGTGGTGCTGTGGAACGCGGAGCACGGCTGGGCCAGCTTCGCCAAGCAGGGCGGGCGGACCGGCGACTGGGACCCGGGCCTGGCGCTGCGCCACGTGTCGGAACTGCTGGGCGGGCAGGCGGGCCTGGCGACGCCCTTGGTGTTCGTCCTGCTCTCGGCGGGGGTGTGGGTCGCCGTCCGCCGCGCAGCCGGACGGGACCCGGCGTGGTCGCTGCTGGCGGCGCTCACCGTGCCGGGCCTGCTGGTGTTCGTGCAGCACGCCATCGGGGACCGGGTGCAGGCGAACTGGCCGGCCATCGTGTATCCCGCCGCCGCGGTCTGCGCCGCCGGGCTGGGCTGGCGCTTGTGGCGGCCTGCGGCGGCGCTTGGCCTCGCGGTCACGGCGGTGGTCTATGTGCAGGGTGCCGCGTCGCCGTTCCCGCTGCCGCGGCGTTTGGACCCGATCCTGATCCGGCTCGGCGGCTGGGACGGGGTGTCGCGCGACCTGGACGCGATGCGGCAACAGCAGGGCGTGGCCTGGGTCGCGTCCGAGGCGTACGGCCTCGCCAGCCTGCTCGCCTGGCGCGCGCCGCCGGGCGTGCCGGTGCTGGGGGCGGAGGACCGCTGGATGCTGTTCCGCCTGCCGCAGGTCAGTGGCGCGGGGCCGGGACTGCTGCTGGTGAGCCAGCGCCGGTCCGCGCCGCCGGACCCGGCCTATTGGGCGACGGCCCAGCAAGTCGGCCAGGTCGTCCGAACCCGCGGCAGCGCCCGGGACGGGGTGGAGGCCGAGCGGTTCCGCGTTTACCGTGTCACGCCACGGCCAGGCGCATCCTTCGCCCGCCTGCCGCACCCAGGAGGGCACGATGCAGCTTCCGACCCATGACGACGTGGCCGCCGCCGCCCGGCGGATCGCCGGCCGCGTCGTCCGCACCCCTACGCTCCGCAACGCGCGTCTGGACGAGCTGACCGGCGGCACCGTGCTGCTCAAGGCCGAGGTCCTGCAGAAGACCGGCAGCTTCAAGCTGCGCGGCGCGACCAACGCCGCCCTGCAGCTCACGGAAGCCGAGCGCCGGGCTGGCCTCGTGACGCACTCCTCCGGCAATCATGGCCAGGCGCTGGCCTGCGCCGCGCAGTCCATCGGCGCCGCCGCCACGGTCTTCATGCCGGCGGACGCGCCGCAGGTGAAGATCGACAGCACCCGCCGCTGGGGGGCGGAGATCGTGCACTACGACCGCGCCACCGACGACCGGGAGGCGCTGACCCGGCACTACGTCGAGCGCACCGGCGCCTCCCTGATCCCACCCTTCGACCACCCGCACGTCATCGCCGGGCAGGGCACGGCGGCGCTGGAGCTGTTCGAGGACGCGGGCGGGCTGCCAATCGACGCGCTGCTGGTCTGCACGGGCGGCGGCGGCCTGGTCGCCGGGTGGGCGCTGGCCGCAGAGGGCGTGCGGCCCGGCGCCGAGGTCATCGCCGTGGAGCCGGAAGGGTCCGCCGACACCGGGCGCTCGCTCCGCGGCGGCGCGCGGGGGGGCAACGCGCCGGGCGCCTCGG
>CAXTTB010000219.1:0-5164 GCA_964246905.1 uncultured Acetobacteraceae bacterium
CCTGGCTCCGGGTGCCGCCGCCGGACGCGCACCGGACCCCGGTCAGCGAGCCGGACCGGCACTCGGTCCGCTGGATGCTGGCCGGGGCGGGCCTCGCGGCCGCCGTCGCCCTGCTGCTCCTGCTGCTGAGTTCGGGCCTGCTGACGGCCGGCTTCGCCGCTGCGCTGTGGGCCATGGCGCGGCCGTGACGTGTGTTCCGCGCAACCCCGCCGTATCCTGCACGTTGCCCGCCGAACGCAGGGATTGCCGCCATGACCGACACGCCGAGCATCAAGCCGTACAAGGGACCCGCGGGCGGCTGGGGGTCCGTGCGCTCGCTGGGCAGCATCCTGGCCAAGGAAGGCGTCCCGGTCAGCGGCGCCCTGGTGCTGACGCAGCAGAACAAGCCCAAGGGCTTCACCTGCGTGAGCTGCGCCTGGATCAAGCCGGCCGAGCCGCATGTGTTCGAGTACTGCGAGAACGGCGCCAAGGCCACCGCCTGGGAGATCACCACCAAGCGGGTCGGCCCCGAGTTCTTCGCCAAGCACACCGTGACCGAGCTGGAAGGCTGGTCCGACCATGACCTGGAGGCCATCGGCCGGCTGACCCATCCGTTGCGCTACGACGCCCTGAGCGACACCTACGTCGAGGTCGGCTGGCAGGAGGCGTTCGACGACATCGGCGCGCGGCTGCGCGCCATGGACCCCAAGAAGGTCGTGCTCTACGCCTCCGGCCGGGCGTCGCTGGAATCGTCCTACATGTACGCGCTGTTCGCCCGCATGTTGGGCAGCAACAACCTGCCCGACAGCTCCAACATGTGCCACGAGCCGACCTCGGTGGCATTGCCGCAGAGCATCGGCGCGCCCAAGGGCACGGTGACGCTAGAGGACTTCGACAACGCGGACGTCTTGATCTTCGCCGGGCAGAATCCCGGCACCAACAGCCCGCGCATGTTGAACGAGCTGCAGAAGGCGCACAAGCGCGGCGTGCCGATCATCACCTTCAACCCGCTGCGCGAGCGGGCGCTGGAGCGGTTCCGCAGCCCGCAGCACGTCATGGAGATGATGGCCTCCATCGACACGCCGATCAGCAGCCAGTACCACCAGGTCCGCATCGGCGGCGACGTGGCGGCGCTGACCGGGGTGTGCAAGCACGTCCTGGCGCTGGACGACGCGGCGCAGGCGGCGTGCGGGCCGCGCGTGCTCGACACGGCGTTCATCGCCGAGCACACCCACGGCTTCGACGCCTTCGCCGAGTTCGTGCGCGGCCATCCCTGGGAGGCGCTGGAGCGCCAGTCGGGCCTGAGCCGGGGCGCCATGGAGGCGGTGGCGACCGTCTATGCCCGCAGCAACGCCGCCATCGGCATCTACGGCATGGGCCTGACGCAGCACCGCACGGGCGTCGAGAACGTGCAGATGTTCGTCAACCTGCTGCTGCTGCGCGGCAACATCGGCAAGCTCGGCGCCGGCATCTGCCCGGTGCGCGGCCACAGCAACGTGCAGGGCCAGCGCACCGTGGGCATCACGGAGAAGCCCGAGCTGGCGCCGCTCGACAAGCTCAAGGAGCTCTACAGCTTCGAGCCGCCGCGCGAGAAGGGCCTCGACACGGTGGGCGCCTGCCACAAGGTGCTGGCCGACGAGGTGGAGGCCTTCGTCGAGCTGGGCGGCAACTTCATCCGCGCCGTGCCGGAGACGGTGGCCATGGAGAAGCATTGGCGCGACATCCCGCTGACGGTGATGATCTCCACCAAGCTGAACCGCAACCACGTGATCCACGGCAGGGCCGCCTACATCCTGCCCTGCCGCGGGCGCATCGAGATCGACGTGCAGGCGACCGGCCCGCAGATCGTGACGACGGAGGACACCAGCGCCTGCGTGCAAAGCTCCCGCGGGATGCGGGACCCGGCCAGCGAGCACCTGATGAGCGAGCCGGCCATCATCGCCGGCATCGCCCAGGCGGCGCTGCCCCCGAACCCGGCGGTGCCCTGGGCGCAATGGGTGGACGACTACAGCCTGGTGCGCGACGCCATCGAGCGGACCTACCCGGCCCTGTTCAGCGACTTCAACACCCGCATGGAGAAGCCCGGCGGATTCCACCTGCCGATCACCGCGCGCACGCGGGACTGGCACACGCCCACCGGACGCGCCAACTTCATCGTGCCGCGCAGCCTCAACGAGGACATCGCGGTCCCCGACGGCGCGCGGGACGTGCTGCAGCTCATGACGGTCCGCAGCAACGACCAGTTCAACACGACGATCTACGGCTACCACGACCGCTTCCGCGGCGTGCGCGGCACGCGGATGACGCTGTTCATGCACACCAACGACATCGAGCGGCTGTCCCTGGCCGAGGGCGACATCGTGGCGCTGACGGCGGCCGTCGATGACGGCGTGGTGCGCCGGGTCGAGGGCTTCATCGTGACGCCCTACGACATCCCGGAAGGCTGCATGAGCGCCTACTACCCGGAGGCCAACCCGCTGATCCCCGTCTGGCACCATGCGGAGGGCGCCGACACCCCGGCCGCCAAGTCGATCCCCGTCACCCTGGAGAAGATGGACCTGCCGCCGCAGCACCTCGCGGCGGATTGAGCGGCCCGCTCAATCGGGCGTGCTCGCCACGATGCGGAACAGCAGGCCCTCGCCGTTGGGGGGACCGAGGCGCACCAGGTCGCCCGGGCGGAACACGAAGCCCTCGAAGGTCCAGAGCGGGTCGTCCTCGCTGGCCATGCTCTGCAAGGCCCAGCCCTCGTCCAGGCGGATCAGCTCGGAATGCCGGTCCTCCATGCCGGGACGCCGGCGGATGGCGAGCCAGGGGGTCGGGTCGTCCGAGTAGGCGGACGGGTCGATCTGGCCCTGACGGTTGAGGACGAGCCGGACGATGAGCCGGTCGTTGAGGTCGCCATCGGGACGCCCAGGCCCCTTGGCCAGCACCATGGTCAGCTTCGCCATCACCTCGCCTTGCGCGCATCCATGGGAGGCGGGCGCGCCTGGCCGTCCTCGGGTGCCATGGGTCCAAAAGGCCTAGCATACACTAAGCCGCCTCGGATTGCACTCGGTGGCGTGACCGGGCGTCGGAAGCTCGCGGGGGTGTGGCCGCCGCGCCGCGGATATGTTCAGATCGCGACCCGGACGCCCAGCTCGACCACGCGGTCGCTCGGGATGCGGAAGAACTCCGTCGCCGGCACGGCGTTGCGCGCCATGAACAGGAACAGGAACAGCCGCCAGGCCGGCAGCTTCGGCACCATGGCGCGCACCAGCACCTCGCGGCCCAGGAAGAAGCTGGCCTGCATGGGGTTGTAGGCCACGCCGTGCGCACTGAGGTCCTCCAGCGCCCGGGGGATGTTGGGGCTTTCCATGAAGCCGTAGCGCAGCACGACCCGGTGGACGTTGGCCGCCAGGTCCGACACCTCGATCCGCTCGTCGGCCGGCGCCTGCGGCGTGTCCATGTTCTGCACGGTGACGAACAGCACGTGCTCGTGCAGCACCTTGTTGTGCTTGAGGTTGTGCAACAGGGCGGCCGGCACGTAATCGGGGTTGCCGGTCAGGAACACCGCCATGCCCGGCACCCGCACCGTGCGGGACTGCGGCAGCCGCGCCAGGAAGGAGGCGAGCGGCAGGCTATCCTGCTTCCAGCGCGCCAGCATCAGCTCGCGGCCCTTGTTCCACGACGTCATCATCGCCATCAGCCCGAGGCCGAGCAACAGCGGCACCCAGCCGCCTTCGGGGATCTTGAGCGCGTTGGCCGCGAAGAACACGAGGTCCACCGCGAAGAAGAAGCCGAACACCCCGGCGGCCAGCACGCGCGGCCAGCCGAACTGCCGCCGGAACGCGACCATGGCCAGCACGCAGGTGCACAGGAACGTGCCGGTCACGGCGATGCCGTAGGCGGAGGCCAGCGCGTCGCTGCTGCGGAAGGCCAGCACCAGGATCAGCACGCCGACCAGCAGGGCCGAGTTGACCTGGGGCACGTAGATCTGCCCCTCCTCGGCGTGGCTGGTGTGCAGCACCGCCATGCGCGGCAGGAACGACATCTGCATGCACTGCCGGGCGACGGAGAAGGCGCCGGAGATCAGGGCCTGGCTCGCGATCACCGTGGCCGCGGTGGCGAGCGCCACGAGCGGCAGGCGCAGCCCTTCCGGCGCCATCAGGTAGAACGGGTTGGCGAGCGCGGACGGGTCGGCCATCACCAGGGCGCCCTGGCCGAAGTAGTTGAGCACGAGGCACGGCAGCACGAAGAACACCCAGGCCAGGCGGATCGGCTGCGCGCCGAAGTGCCCCATGTCGGCATACAGCGCCTCCGCCCCGGTCACGGCCAGCACCACGGAGCCGAGGGTGACGAAGGCGAGCCAGCCATGGTGCAGGCAGACCAGCGCCGCGTAGTGCGGCGATATCGCCGTCAGCACGTCGGGGTTGCGGGCGATCTGGAACAGGCCCATGGCCGCGAGCACGGCGAACCAGGCCGCCATCACCGGGCCGAACGCCCGGCCGATACTGGCCGTCCCGCGGATCTGCACCGCGAACAGCGCCACGATCACCACGATGGACAGCGGCAGGACAAGGCTCTTGAAGGTGGGCGACACCACGTCCAGCCCCTCGATGGCGGACAGCACGGAGATGGCCGGGGTGATCACCCCGTCGCCGAAGAACAGGCACGCGCCGCCCACCCCGATCAGGCCCAGCGCCGCCCGCATGGCGGTGCCGGTCGTCCCGCGCTGGGCCAGCGCCATGAGCGCCAGGATGCCGCCCTCCCCATGGTTGTCGGCACGCATGACCAAAAGGACGTACTTCACCGTGACGATCAGGATCAGCGCCCAGAAGATCAGCGACAGCACGCCCAGGATCTCGATCCGGGTGACGCCGACGCCGCTGAAATGGATCAGGCTGGCCTTGAGCGCATACAGCGGGCTGGTGCCGATGTCGCCATAGACGACGCCCAGCACGGCCAGCAGCGCGGCTGCGCGCAGCGGTCGGCGCGCGACGCCGGGGAGGGCTTCGACGGCGAGGCTCACAGGCCCGGTCCGGAGGGCACGGCGGCGACGCGGCGCGGCAGGGTCATGTGGCGTCCATCAATTGCGGAACCGGCATCCGGCGGGTGCGGCGGCACTGATTATGCTGGGAAGATGGCATAGGACCGCCGGCTGCAAAGGGCAAGCCGGGGGGAAAGGCCATGGGCTTCGCCCCTGGAC
>CAXTTB010000219.1:5174-6268 GCA_964246905.1 uncultured Acetobacteraceae bacterium
CCCCCCGGGGGCCGCCCCCCCCCCGGGCCCGGGGGGTTGGGGCCCGCCGGCCCCAACGGGTCCAGGGCAGCGCCCTGGCCTTGCTCCTCTCAAACGTCCTCCCTCGTTCAACGGTCCGGCGGCGCGGGCCGGGCGCCGAAGATGGCGCTGCCGACCCGGACGTGGGTGGCGCCGTGGGCGATGGCGCTCTCGAAGTCGCCGGACATGCCCATGGACACCACGGGAAGCCCGTGCTGCGCGGCGCAGGCGGCGAGCCAGGCGAAGTGCGGCGCCGGGTCGCCTTCTGCGGGTGGAATGCACATCAGCCCGGCCAGCGCGTCGCCGAAGCGGGCGCGGCAGTCGCGGATGAAGGCATCGGCCTCCGCCCGGGACACGCCGGCCTTCTGCGGCTCGTCGCCCACGTTGACCTGGACGAGCAGGCGGGGCAGGCGGCCCGCTTTGCCCGCGGCGTCGGCCAGGGCGTCGGCGAGGCGCGGGCGGTCCAGGGTCTCGATCACGTCCGCCACGCGCACGGCGTCCCGCGCCTTGTTGGTCTGCAGGCCGCCGATCAGGTGCAGGGCAAGGCCGGGCAGGGCGGCGCGCAGGTCCGGGAACTTGGCCGCCGCCTCCTGCACGCGGTTCTCGCCGAACACGGCCTGCCCGGCGTCCATCGCTTCCCGCACCGCCTCCGCGGGGTGCGTCTTGGACACCGCGACCAGCGTAACGGAGTGGGGCGGGCGCCCGGCCCTGGCCGTCGCCTCGGCAATGCGGGCCTGGATCAGGCGCAGGCGCCCGGTCACACTGGGTTGCACAATGGATGGCACGCCGGCGGCGGGGGGCAAAGAGGCATTCATGGACCATAGGCTTGTCGCATGGGCGCGCGGGGTCAAGGCGCGGCGCCGCCGCATGGGGGGCCGGGCCGCCCGTCTGCCGGTGCTGTGGCTGTTCACCGACGATGCGCGCCTGCCCGATCCGCAGGCGGCGGCCGCAGTGCTGCCGCGGGGCTTGTGCGGCGTGGTGTTCCGGCATGACGGCGTGCCGAACCGGGCCGCGCTGGCCCGGGCGCTGGCCCGGCAGTGCCGAAGCCTGGCGATCCCGCTCGTGGTGGCGGGCGA
>CAXTTB010000220.1:0-1015 GCA_964246905.1 uncultured Acetobacteraceae bacterium
GTCCACATGTTCCTGGACCCCGGCGCCTCGCGCGAGCTGCATTGGCACGCCATCGCCGCCGAGTGGGCCTTCGTCATCGAGGGCCGCTGCCAGACGGTGGTGCTGGACCCGTCGGGCGCCAGCGAGATCAACAACTACGAGCCGGGCGACCTCTGGTACTTCCCCAAGGGCCACGGCCATGCCATCCAGACCATCGGCGACAAGCCCTGCCACTTCATCCTGTCCTTCGACAACGGCGCGTTCTCCGAGCACGGCACCTTCTCCATCACCGACTGGATCGACGTGACGCCGAAGGACATGCTGGCGATGAACTTCGGCCTGCCGAAGGACGTGTTCGACGCCTTCCCGAAGGGCGAGGCCTACATCCAGGCCGGGCCGATCCTGGCCGCGTCGGACGCGCTCGACGCGCCGTGGCCCAGGGAGTCCACCCACAAGTTCCGGCTGCTGCGCGACGCCAAGGCCGCCCGCGACTTCGACGGCGGCACCTTCCGCCTCGCCTCCGTGGACGAGTTCCCGGCGTCCAAGACCATGTCGGGCGGCGTCATGACCATCAAGCCCGGCGCCATGCGGAACCTCCATTGGAACCCGAACGCCAACGAGTGGCACTACTACCTGCGCGGCAAGGGCCAGGTCGCGGCCTTCGGGTCGGGCGGGCGCAGCAAGGTCGCTGAGTTCGGCCCCGGCGACGCCGCCTACATCCCCGCGGGCTTCGGCCACGCGATCAAGAACGTCGGCGACGAGGACCTGGAGATCGTGCAGACCTGGGACGCCGGCAAGTTCGAGGAGATCGACCTCGACAAGTGGGTGAGGTCCAGCCCGCGCTACCTGCTGTCCAACAACCTCGCCGGGGCGTCCGAGGCGACGATCACCAAGATGAAGCAGGGCTGAGCATCGGCCCCACGCCGGCTCCCGCAGCTACTCCGCGGGGGCCGGCACTTCTTCGGCCACGGCAGCCTTCTGACGGCGGCTGATGAACCCGTTCAGCTTGTCCATGTACAGATACACGACCGGCGTG
>CAXTTB010000220.1:1025-6265 GCA_964246905.1 uncultured Acetobacteraceae bacterium
AGGCGACGATCACCAAGATGAAGCAGGGCTGAGGATTGGCTGGCGCCGGCCCTGAAAAGGGCCGGCGCGCTGCGCCTTGCGGCTACTCCGCAGGAGCCGGCACATTGGAGGCTGGCGCGTTGGGGGCTGCGGCTTCCTTCGAACGGCGGCTGACCAGCCTGCTCAGCCTCTCCATATACAGATACACGACCGGCGTGGTGAACAGCGTCAGCACCTGGGACACCAGCAGGCCGCCCACCATGGCGTAGCCGAGCGGCTGCCGGATCTCCGAACCCACCCCGGTGCCGAGCATCAGCGGCACGCCGCCGAACAGCGCGCAGAGCGTCGTCATCAGGATCGGCCGGAACCGCAGCAGGCAGGCCTCGTGGATGGCGTCCTCGCCCGACAGGCCGCGCTCCCGCTCCGCCTGCAGCGCGAAATCGACCAGCATGATGCCGTTCTTCTTCACGATGCCGATCAGCAGGATGATGCCGATGATGCCGATCACGTCGAGCGGACGCCCGAACAGCATCAGGGTCGCCAGCGCCCCAAGCCCCGCCGACGGCAGCGTGGACAGGATGGTCAGCGGGTGGATCGTGCTCTCGTACAGCATCCCCAGGATCAGATAGACCGCGAACAGCGCGGCCAGGATCAGCGGCGGCGTGCTGCTCAGCGCGCTCTGGAACGCCTGCGCGTTGCCCTGGAACTTCGTCGCCATCGACCCCGGCATGTGCAGCCCCGCCGTGGCCTGCTGCACCGCCGCCACCGCCTCGCCGATCGAGACGCCCGGCGCCAGGTTGAAGCTGAGCGTCACCGAGGGGAACTGCCCCTGGTGGTTGACCGCGAGCGGCGCCAGCGTCGTGCTGATGCTGGCGATCTGGTTCAACGGCACCTCCGCCCCGCTCTGCGACTTCACGTAGATGCGGGCGAGCGCGTTGGGGCCGAGCTGGAACGCGGGATCGACCTCCAGGATGGCGTAGTACTGGTTCAGCGTGGTGTAGATGCGCGCCACGTGCCGGCGGCCGAAGGCGTCGTACAGCGTGTTGTCCACCCGGGCCAAGTCGATGCCGAAGCGCGACGCCGCCGTGCGGTCAACCTCCAGGCTCAGCGTGCGCCCGGTGCTCTGCTGGTCGCTCGCCACCGAGGTCAATTGCGGCAGCGATTGCAGCTTCTGCAGCAGGCGCGGCGCGTAGAGGTTCAGCTCCTCGCTGTCCACGTCCGTCATGGTGAACTGGTACTGGGTCTTGGACACGGTGGCGCCGATGTTGATGTCCTGCGCGGCCTGCATGTAGAGCGTCATGCCCTGCACCTTCTGCAGGGCGGCGCCCAGGCGGGTGATCACCTGGTCCGCGGTGACGCCGCGCTCCGAGGGCGGCTTGAGGGTGATGAACATGCGCCCGTTGTTCATGGCGACCGTCGCGCCGCCGGCGCCCACGTAGCCGATGGCGGACGCCACCGCCGGGTCCTGCCGCACGACCGCGAGCACGGCCTGCTGCCGCTGCATGATGCCGGCGGGCGACACGTCCTGCGCCGCCTCCGTGATGCCGACGATCAGCCCGGTGTCCTGCTGCGGGAAGAAGCCCTTCGGGATGACGGCAAACAGGTACACGGTGGCCGCCACGGTCAGCAGCATGACGCCGAGCGTGATCCGCTGGTGGCGCAGGGCGACGACCAGGGCACGGTCATACGCCGCGACGATCCGGTCCAGCGACCGCTCCAGCGCCTGGGAAATGCGTCCGGGCTTGGCTTCGTCGTGTTCCGGCCTGAGCAGCCGGGCGCACATCATGGGCGTGAGCGTCAGCGAAACGAACACCGAGACCAGGATCGACACCGCGACGGTGACGGCGAACTCCCGGAACAGCAGGCCGACCACGCCGCTCAGCAGGAACAGCGGGATGAACACCGCGATCAATGAGATGGAGATGGACAGGATGGTGAACCCGATCTCCCGCGCGCCCTCCAGCGCCGCCTGCAGCGGCCCGGCGCCGTCCTCCATGTGGCGGACGATGTTCTCGACCATCACGATGGCGTCGTCCACCACGAAGCCCACGGCGATGGTGAGCGCCATCAGCGACAGGTTGTCGAGGCTGTAGCCGAGCACGAGCATCACCGCGAAGGTGCCGACCAGCGAGATCGGCACCGACACGGCCGGGATCACCGTCGCCCAGAAGCGGCGCAGGAACACCGCGATCACGCCCACCACCAGCGCGATGGTGAGCAGCAGGGTGAACTGCACGTCCGCCACGCTGGCGCGGATGGTCTGCGTGCGGTCGGACACGATCTCCACCTTGATGGCGGGCGGCAGGGACGCCTGGAGCTGCGGCAGCGCCCGCTTGATCGCGGCGACCGTCTGGATGACGTTGGCGCCGGACTGGCGCTGGACGGCGACCAGCACCGCGCGGTGGTCGTTCAGCCAGCCCGCCTGCGTCGGGTCGTCGGGCGCCGTCACCGCGCGCCCCACGTCGCGCACCCGGATCGGCGCGCCGTTGCGGTAGGCGAGGATGGTGTCCTCGAAGCCCCGGGCGCTGGTGAGCTGGTCGTTGGTCTGCAGCGCGTAGGCGGTCTGGCCGCCGTAGAGCTGCCCCTTCGGCTGATCGACCGTCGCGTTGGCCAGCGCGGCGCGCACGTCCTCGAGGTCGAGGCCGGCGGCGGCGAGCTGCGCCGGGTTGACCTGGATGTGGATGGACGGGCTTTGCAGCCCGCCGATGCCGACGATGCCGACGCCCGGGACCTGCGAGATCTTCTGGGCGAGGATCGAGTTGGCGTAGTCGCTGACCTTGGTGATCGGCAGGGTGTCGGAGGTGAGCGCGATCAAGAGGATCGGCACGTCGGCCGGGTTGGTCTTGCGGAAGATCGGCGGCGTCAGCAGGCTGGCCGGCAACTGGCCGCCGGCGGCGTTGATCGCCGCCTGCACGTCGCCGGCCGCGGAATCGACCGTGCGCGAGCGGTCGAACTGCAGCGTGACCTGGGTGTAGCCGCTGCCGCTGCTCGACGTCATCTGGGTGATGCCGGGAATCTGCCCGAACTGCCGCTCCAAAGGCGTCGCGACGGAGGACGCCGTGGTCTTGGCGTCGGCACCCGGCAACTGCGCCGTGACCTGGATCGTCGGGAAGTCCACGTTCGGCAGCGCCGCCACCGGCAGGCTCAGGTAGCCCGCGACGCCCAGCGCCACGACGGCCACCATCATCAGGGAGGTCGCGACCGGGCGGCGGATGAACCCTGCGGAGATGTTCATGGCAGCAGCCCCGCCGTGGCACTTGAGGAATCCGCGACCTCCGAAGGCGGGGAGGACACGACGGCGGTGCCGGCGGCGAGCCGGTACTGGCCCTGCGCGACCACCGTCTCGCCGGGCTTCAGCCCGCCGGTGATCACGGCGGTGCCGCGGAGCTGCTGGCCGGTCTGCACCGGGCGGACCTCGGCCTTGCCGTCCGCGTCCACGACGTAGGCGAACGCGCCCTGCGGCCCCTGCTGGACCGCATCGGCCGGCACGGTCAGGGCGTCCTTGGCGACCGAGGCCGTCAGCTCGACGTTGACGAAGGCGCCGGGCCAGAGGCGGCGCTGCGCGTTCGGGAACAGCGCCTTGAGCTGCACGGTGCCGGACTGCGGGTCGGCCTGGTTGTTGACCAGCAGGAGCTGCCCGGCGTCCAGCGCCTGCGTGCCGGCCTGGTTGTAGGCGACGGCGCGCACGGCGCCGGCGGACAGGGCGTCCTGCACCTTGGCGATGTTGTCGGTCGGCAGGGTGAACAGCACGGCGATGGGCTGCACCTGCGTCATCGTCACCAGCCCCTCGGCGTCCGTCGGGTGGATGATGTTGCCGACGTCGATCCGGCGCACCCCGGTGATCCCGTCGAACGGCGCCAGCAGGGTGGTGTAGCTGAGCTGGGTCTCCGCGTCGTCGATGGCGGCCTGGTCGGCCTTGAGCGTGCTCTGCATCTGCGCGATCTGCGCGCGCTGGTCCGTCACCTGCTGGTCGGTCGCGAAGCCGTTCTTCAGCAGCGGCACGTTGCGGTTGAGGTTGGTCGTGATGTTGGCGAGCTGCGCCTGGTCGTGGCTGAGCTGCGCCTGCGTCTGGGCGAGCCGCGCCTGGTAGGGCCTGGGGTCGATCCGGGCCAGGGCGTCGCCCTTATGCACCGCCTGCCCTTCGGTGAAATCGACGGTCTGCAGCAGCCCTGTCGCCTGGCTGCGGATCGTGGCGGTGTTCAGCGCCTGCACGGTGCCGAGGCCGCTCAGGATGATCGGCACGTCGCCCTGCCGCACCGGCGCCGTCACCACGGGCACGGCTTGCACAGGCTTCGGCGGCGGCGCGGCGGGGCCGGCGAAACGCATCGCCAGCCCTGCCCCGCCTGCGATCACCGCAAGGGACAGGCCGGCTTTGACGGCAAGCTTCATCGGACGTCCTTCATTGGGCGGGGAAGCGTGGCAGGTCGCGGCATGGGCCAGGACATGCCGCCAAGCCGGCCTACTGCTGGGAGGACGGCGCCGCGGTGTCCGTCTCCGCCTCCTGCTGCGGCTGCATGCGGGTGCGGGCGATGGTGCCCACGCGCTCCTGGCCGGTCGAACCCGGCGCCAACGTCCGCGCACCCGGCGGCACGCTGTTGGGCGGCTCCGGCATCCCAGGGCCGTTCGGCGCGGGCGGCGACTGGGTGACGCCCTGCGCGAAGGACGGCGCTGTGCCCAAGGCGAGCGCCAGGACCGTGAAGGCGCAAGCTGTTGAAAGCTTCATGGCGAAGGCTCCGTGTGGATGGCGGCACCAGCGCCGCCGTGCTCCTATGTCGGGCAACGGACGCTGGGAAGCCAATGCGCTGTCCTCACGGGCACATGATGCCCCGGCATGGCGCCGCTACGTCGTGCGGGCGACGCGCAGGATGATGCCGCGCAGCCAGCGGTGCGCGGGCACGTCGTCGAGCCGTCGGTGCCACAGCATGGCCGTGACCAGGCGCGGCGAGGCGAACGGCAAGGGCAGCACCTCAAGCGGCGCGATGGACGCGAAGGCCCGCGCCGTGCGCTCCCCAAGCACGGCGACCATGTCCGACTGCGCCAACGCCGACGCCGCCGCGAGCAGGGGCGCCTGGAGCGCCACGCGGCGCGCGAGGCCGTGCCGCGCCAGCTCGGCGTCCAGGAAGTCCGTCCCCTCGCCGGTCGAGGACAGCACGAGGTGCGGATGGGCGGCGAGCGCCGCGAGGCTCAGCGTCCCGTCGCCGGCCGCTGGGTGGCCGCGGCGCACCAGGGCGACATAGCCGGTCTCGAACAGCCGCAGGTCG
>CAXTTB010000221.1:0-6254 GCA_964246905.1 uncultured Acetobacteraceae bacterium
GCCTCCGGCCCGGCCCGAAGCCAAGCCTTGCCCATCGGCCGCCGCGGCGGATACGGGGGGGTTGCACTCGCTGCGCTCCGGTCAGGCGGGCGGAACGCCGGTCGTCTTTCTCCACGGCTTCGGCTCCGAGGCGGCGGTTTGGCGGGCCTTGTGGGGGTTGTTGGGCGCCGGGCGGCCGTTGCTGGCGCCCGACCTGCCGGGCCATGGCAAGTCCGCCGGATCGGGCGAGGCCACCATGGAGGCGCTGGTCGAGGCCGTGCTGGGATCGCTGCGGCGCGAGCGGATGGAATCGGTGCACCTGGTCGGCCACTCGCTCGGCGGCGCCGTGGCGGCGCGGATCGCGGCGCAGGGGCTTGCGGACGTCAGGTCCCTGCTGCTGCTCGCGCCCGCCGGCCTCGGGCCGGAGATCGACGGAGACTTCCTTCAAGGCTTCCTGCGCGCCCGGCAGGAGGCGAGCCTGCAGCCTTGGGTCGAGCGCCTGTTCGCCGACGCCTCGCACGCCCGGCAAGGCCTGCTGCGGTCCGTGCTGGACGCGCACAAGGACCCGGCCCGCCTCGGCTTCCGCGAACGCCTCGCGGCGGCGCTGTTCCCGGACGGCACGCAATCGCCGGCCTTGATCTCGCCGCTCGCCGACGTGCAGGCGCCTTGCCGGATCGTCTGGGGACGCCGGGACGCGATCATCCCGCACCGCCATGCGCTGACGGCGCCGGGCCGCGTCGGCCTCCATCTGTTCGAAGGCATCGGCCACATGCCGCACGTCGAGGACGCCGGCGCCGTCGCCCGCATACACCTCGACCTGATGCTGTCGGCTGGGGCAGCATGAGGCGGAGACAGGGAGCAAGCGATGGTGGATGCAGCAACCGAGATCGGACTTGCCGGGTTCACGGTTGACCCTCTCCCGGCGTCGGACCTCCAGACGGCCGCAGGCTTCCTGGATGCGGCCGGGCGGGAGTTTGGCCGCCTGGCCGCGAGGGGCGGCGCCATGCTGTCGGCAGACCGGCAGCGGATGGAGAAGGCGCATGGGCGCTGGATCGGCGGATCTGCCATGACGGGACGGGCGCGCGGCGACGCGGCGCTGATGCGGTCGGCCGAGTTGGCGTCCGCCCTTCTGCAGGAGGGTCCTATCGTGCATTCCGCATCAGCCCCGGACGATGCGCGCTCGCGGCTGGGGCCGCTGCTTGCCTTCTGGCCCGACGGGGTGGCCGCGTTCCAGTTCGCCCTCCGCGTTTATGCCGCAGAGCGGCTGCCGGGCGAAGTCAGGCTTTCGCCCGGGATCGGCAGCTTGCCGCTTTGGTGGTCGATGCGCGAGAACCTGGCCGAAGAACCCGGCCTGGTGCAGCCCTACTTGCAGCTCCTGGCGGGCGAGCAGCCGGAATGGCGCTACTGGGCCGCCGTGGCTTGAGCCGCGAGGTCGGGCCAGGGGCCGTGGGCCTCGTCGTGTTCGATTGCGACGGGGTGCTGGTGGACAGCGAGGTCCTGGCCGTCCGCGCCCTGGTGGACGTGCTGGGCGGCGTTGGCGTGCCGGCCACGCCGGCGATGATCGGCCGGTGCTTCGGCATGAAGCAGGCCGACATCCTGCACCGCGTCGAACAGGACACCGGGGTGGCGGTCCCGCCGGAGACGGCCGGGCTGGTATGGCCCGCGACCCGGCTCCTGTTCGAGCGCGAGCTGCAGCCCATGCCGGGCGTCGCGGCGTTCATCGAGTGGCTGGGCGCCACGCCCTGCTGCGTCGCCTCCTCCTCGTCGCCGGAACGCATCCGGTTCAGCCTGGCGCGGACCGGCCTCGACCGCTTCTTCGGCGACGCCGTGTTCTCGTCGCACCAGGTTGCCCGGGGCAAGCCGGCTCCGGACCTGTTCCTGCTCGCGGCGGAGACCATGGGCGTGCCGCCAGGGGACTGCGTCGTCGTCGAGGACTCCCTGTTCGGCGTCCAGGCTGCGCGCGCGGCCGGGATGAGGGCCATCGGTTTCCTGGGCGGCAGCCACATCGAACCCGGCCATGAGACCCGCCTGCGCGGCAGCGGCGCCGATGCGTGCGAGCAGAACTGGGCCGGAGTTGCCCGGCACTGCCGGTAGCGGGCCAGCGCGTTCCGTGCCGGGCGGCGGCCTCAATCCAGCAGGTCGGCCGGATAGTTGATGGTGGCCAGGCATTGCGCGGCCAGCGCGTTGGGCCGGAACATCGGGCTGAACTCCGTCGGCTCGATGTGCTTGATCGAGATGCGGCGCTGCGGGGCCGACAGGAGCACCGCCGTCCGGTGCACCATCTCGTTGTGGCGCGACATGACCTCCGGCCGGCTGCAGATCAATGTCAGGTCGATGTGCTCGACCCGTCCGCCCGCCATGGCGACGACCGAAAGGGCGTCACGGATCAGGTTCTCCGAGTTGGACAGGCGCCGCCCCAGCCCGCCCATCCGCTGCTGCTCCTTGCCGATGCCGCCCACCGTGCCGAGGACGGCGCTCGTGATGGCGTTCAGCGCCACGTCGCCCTGCCCGGCGGCGGACGTGCCGTCCGAGAACGGCGCCGGGATGCCGCAGATCACGACGGCTGCGCCGGGGTAGATGGATTGGCTGTCGAACCCCCATCCGGTGTGGGTTTCGCGGCGGCCCCGCTGGAGGATGGCCTCGGCCCGCACAAGATCGACCTCCGTCGTGATCTTGAAGTTGTCGTCCGTCCCGGTCACCAGCTCGATGTCGATGCCGAAACGCTCGGCCAGCATCGCGTCGTCGGTCAGCTCCGCGCCGAGCGGGTCTTCGCCATAAGCCCGGCGGTGCGCTGCCAGTATGTCCTGGTACCGGAAGCCTTGCGGCGTCTGCGCCCGCCACAGGCCGTTGCGGCTCACCGTGCCGACCACGCGGTTCTGGTCGCCGCGCTTCAGCGTGTCCTGCACCGGGACGGCCGCGATCGCCGCCGGAACGCGGTCAAGGGCGTCGAGGACCGCCGTCACCGTGTCCTGCTCGACGAAGGGCCTCACCCCGTCATGGATCAGCACCTTCTCCGGGCCGAGGTCACGGACCCCTTCCAGCCCGAAGCGCACGCTCTCCTGCCGCGAGCTTCCGCCGATCAACGGCGGCAGCAGGTCCATTCCATCAACCGCCGCGACATACAGTTGGCGGTCCGAAGGGTGGATCAGCACCTGCACCGCATCGATCTTGGGATGCCGCAGCAAGGCCGCGGCCGTGCGGCGGATGATTGGAACCTCGTCCAGGTCTCGGTACTGCTTGGGAATGGTGCCGCCAAGCCGGTGCCCCCGACCAGCCGCGACGATCAAGCCAAGGTTCATTGATGCTCCACTGTCGGTCCGGTGCCCCTCATTGGCACGAAAGCTGCCCGTTGGTCGAGGCGTCGCGGGTCGGACGCGACGCCGTTGTCGGTGAGCACGGTTTTGCACCGTCATACCCCGGGACCGGACACTTATGTCAGCGGCCCCTTGCCTCGCCCCTTCGTCATTGCGAGCCGCCCTGGCGGCGTGGTGATCCAGGGGCAGCAAGCACGCGGCCTGGCCCCTGGATCGCCGCGTCGCTGCGCTCCTCGCAATGACGCGGAAACGATGGAAGCAAACGGCCGCTGGTACTGGATGTTCGATTTGGGTCGAGATCGGCTACAGCCCGCAAGCATCAGACGTCAGATCCATCCCCCCCCTCAAGGCCGCGTCAGCATCGGCGTCGGATAATCATGCCGCGCCAGGAAATCCACGCTGGTCAGCCCCACCAGGACCACCAGCCAGAACAGGCCAGCCAATGCGAAAATCCGGCTGAGCGCCGAAGCGCGCCCCAAGTCCATGAACAGAAATGCGACCAGCCCGATCATCACCGGCGCCAACATCCCGGCAACCCACCCCGCATGGACCAACGCCGCCGCCACCTGCGCGCCCAGCAGGACCAGCAGCACCACCCAAGCCGCCGCCAGGCGGATCACGCCCGTCCCGCCACATAAATCAGCGAGTACATCGCGATCCAAGCCAGATCGACAAAGCTCCAATACAGCCCGACCGCCTCAACCGGGGTGTTGTAGGAACGGGAGAACTCCCCCCGCCAAGCACGCCAGGCGATCCAAGCCACCAACCCCACGCCGATCAGCATATGCACACCGTGCAGCACGGTCGCGACCCAATAGAAGCTGTAGAACAGCTCTGCCCCGCCCTGGTCCGGCCCGTGCAGGCCGAAGCCGGCGCCGGGGAACAGGCCCTCGTCGAGGTCGAGCTTCCATTCCAAGCCTTTCAGCCCCAGGAACAGCACCCCCAGCCCGGCGGTCGCGAGGCAGGCCGGCACGACCCATTCCACCCGGCCGCGCCGCGCCCCCAGCACGCCCATGGCATAGGCGGCGCTTGCGGTCAGCAGCAGCGCGGTGTTGATGGTGCCGATCAGCAGGTTGGCGTGCGCCGCCGCCATGGCGAACCCGGCCGGGTGGCTCCGGTGCAGCAGCAGCCACACCAGCACGAGGCCGCCGAAGAACAGCATCTCGCTCGCCAGGAACAGCCACACCCCGGCGATGGCGGTGTCGGCCTGGTGCTCGGGCGACGAATAGTGGTCGGCATGGGCCGCAGGCGCCGCAAGCTCAGCCATGCCGGGCGGCCGCAGGCGGCTGGTAATTGTAGGGCGCCTCGGTCACGGTCGGGATGACGGCGAAGTTTTCCTTGGGCGGCGGCGAGCGGGTCTTCCACTCCAGCCCGGTGGCGCCCCACGGGTTGTCCGGCGCGCGCTCCCCCCGGAACAGCGACCACGAGAGATAGCCCAGCGGCATCAGGTAGCCCGCCGCCAGGATCACGGAGCCTGCAGAGGACAGCACGTTCAGCACCTGGAACTCGGGCGAGTAGGAGGCGTAGCGCCGGGTCATGCCGAGGTAGCCGAGCAGGAACTGCGGGAAGAACGTCAGGTTGAAGCCGAGGAAGATGACCGCCGCCCCCATCCGGCCCCACATCTCCGGATACATCCGCCCGGTGATCTTCGGCCACCAGTAGTGCAGCCCGGCGAAGAACGCCGTCACCATGCCGCCCACCATGATGTAGTGGAAATGCGCCACCACGAAGTAGGTCTGCGTCAGGTGCACGTCCGCCGCCAGCGCCGCCACGAACAGCCCGGTCAGGCCGCCGATGGTGAACAGCCCGATGAACCCCAACGCATACAGCATCGGCGCGTCGAACCGTATCCAGCCCTTGTGCAGCGTGCCCAGCCAGTTGAACACCTTGATCGCCGACGGCACGGCGACGAGGTAGCTGAGCAGGGAGAACACGATGGCGGAGTACAGCGACTGCCCCGCGACGAACATGTGGTGGCCCCAGACGAAGAAGCTGATGACCGCGATGGCGACCGAGGACCAGACCACGAACCTGTAGCCGAACAGTTTCTTGCGGCTGAACGCCGGGATGATCTCGCTGATGACGCCGAAGCCCGGCAGGATCATGATATAGACCGCCGGGTGGCTGTAGAACCAGAACATGTGCTGGAACAGCAGCGGGTCGCCGCCCAGCGTGCTGTCGAACACGCCGACGCCGAACAGCCGCTCGAACGCCAGCAGCATGAGGGTGATGGCGAGCACCGGCGTGCCCAGCACGTAGATGATGCTGGTGGAGTACAGCGACCAGATGAACACCGGCAGCCGGTACCAGGTCAGGCCGGGCGCCCGCAGCCGGTGGATGGTGACGATGAAGTTGACGCCCGTGGCGATGGAGCTGAAACCCGACACGAAGATGCCCACCACCGCCAGCACGACGTAGCCGCCGGTGTAGTGGCTAGCGAGCGGCGTGTAGAACGTCCAGCCGGTGTCCAGCCCGCCCCAGAACAGCGACCACAGCACGATCAGCCCGCCAGCCATGAACAAGTACCAGCTTATTAGGTTGAGCCGTGGGAACGCCAAATCCCGTGCCCCCAGCATCAGCGGCACGAAGAAGTTGCCGAGCGTCACCGGTACCGCGGGCACCAGGAAGAACCACACCATGACCACGCCGTGCATGGTGAACAGCCGGTTGTAGGTGGCGTGACTGACCAGCGCGCCCGCCGGGGAGATCAGATGCAGCCGCATCAGCGCCGCCGCCGAGCCGCCCAGGAAGAAGAACCCGGTGATCGAGGCGAAGTACAGCAGCGCGATCCGCTTGTGGTCGGTGGTCAGCAGCCAGGAGCGGAGCGTGCCGTCCTCTGTCACGTAGCTGCGGGGCAAGGCCTCGACGGCTGCGCTTATGATCCCTGGTGACCCTGCCCCCATGTGCCCTCGTTTATAAGCAGAGTCCTTCTTCCGTATGCCCCGGCTTGGGGCGGGTTGC
>CAXTTB010000222.1:0-6254 GCA_964246905.1 uncultured Acetobacteraceae bacterium
ATGGAAGGGTCATCGCGTCGGGCCGCTGGTATGAGCCGCGCCCGCAAGGCGTTCACTGGCCGAGGACCGGCAGCCCGAACAGGTGCGCCGCGTCCACCTCGAACAGGGCGCCGACGAACATGGCATGGGTGTTGTTGCCGGTCGGCCTGCTGGAAGCCGCCTGGTCGGGGTGGGAGATGTACTGCACGAACGGCTTGACCATGAGGCCGGGCGCGATGGCGACGCCGTAGTTCACCTCGAACCCGATCTCCGACCGGCTCGCCTGGCCGCCGCCCGATTTGGCGAGCGTGCTGTTGACGCGCTCCGTGATGCGGGGGTTCACGTTGAGAACGCTGACCGAGACGCCCAGCGTGTCGTTGGGCCGGCTTGGGAACGGCCCCTTGTCATAGGCGCCGACGAAGACCATCCGCTCGACGTTGGGCTGGCCGCTGGTCGCCCAGTCCGCGCCGCCGAACAGCGTCAGGCCGCGGTCGGACGAATCAGGCCGGTACACCATCTGCTGCGCCTGGAGATAGAACAGGCTTGATCCGGTATCCATCCGCGGCATCCCGCCGAACTGGATGCGGTTGCGCCCGCCGGCGTTGAGCAGGGGATCGGGATAGCGGCCGGTGTCGTAGAAGCCGCCCACGGAGAACGCGCGGGGATAAGGGTCGTTCTGCAGCGTCGTCCGGTAGCCGAGCTGGGCGGGGATCGTCGCCCCGGTGGCGTAATTGAGGCCCCAGTCGCGGCCGGGGAAGTCGTGGTGGCTGGTGGTGCTGAGGAGCGGCTCGTCCTCGAACACGCCGAGGTTGGCGTAGAACGGGCCGCTGAGCCGGATCTGCGCCACAGCCGCCCAGGACGCCGTGAGGTAAGGCGGGTAGCCCCGGTCGAAAGTGTAGGCGGCCGCGGTCCGGCACAGGCTGGTGAGGAAGGTGCAGTAAAGCTCGGACCCGTCGAACTGCGTGTAGGCCGGCACCCGGCCCAGGCGCAGGTTGACCCGCTTGTCGAACAGGCTCTGCTCGTAGGACAGCTCGTTCAGGCGGAAGGCCGGGCCGCTGCCGGCGAAGATGCGGTTGTTCAGGTAGGCGCTGCCCGAGTACGCGGCGAACGACTGGCCCTGCAGGTCGGCGGCGAGGAAGTGGACGGCGCCGCCCGGGATGCCGGCGATGCGGTTCATGTCGAGGTCGAAGCCCAGGGCGGTGTAGCCCTCGAACAATCCGCCCCGCGTGACGCCCCCGGTGACGCTGCCGAACTCTGCGGACAGGTTCCGGGCGTCGAGGTAGATCCCGCGCTCCGCCAGCGAGCGCCCGAAATCGGGGCCGAGCGGGCGCAGGTTGAAGAAGTACCCCCCTGCCGTGCCGGACGCCGGCAGGGCTTCCGGCGGCTCAAGCGGGATGAGCAGGGACGGAGCGGTCGTGCCGGTCGGGTTCGTCGCTCCTGGCTGGCTCTGCGCCCCGGCTTGGCTCTGCGCCCCGGCTTGGCTCTGCGCCCCAGCCGCCATCGGAGACAGGAGCATCGCCATGAGCAGGACGAACCGATGGGTCATTGCGCCTCCAACCCCCTTGCGTCCTGCACGCCGGGTCCGCCTCAACATGGCCTCACCATATCCTTGATGTGCAGATGGCCTACAAGCCTGTTTGCGGCGGGCTGCCACACCTTGTCGTGCGGCGCGGGACCGATCCGGGCCTTGACGGCGGCCCATCGCCAAGCTTGACGCGGCCGCCGGCGATAAGGGATGCAGCGGCGATGGCGGCCCTTTGATGACACCCCTCATCGGAATCGACTTCGGCACCACCAACAGCGTGGTCGCCGTGCTGGGTGAGGACGGCGCGGTGCGGACCCGGCGCTTCCCGACGGCCGCCGGGCCGCTCGACGTGTTCCGCTCGGTGCTGTGCTTCTGGACCGGCGGCCCGGGCGCCGGCACGCTGCGCCACGCGGCCGGCCCGGCGGCCATCGAGGCCTACCTCGACGACCCGCTCGACAGCCGCCTCATCATGTCGCTCAAGACCTACCTGGCGCAGCGCAGCTTCACCCGCACCCAGGTGCACAGCCGCCCGTTCACGCTGGAGCAGATGGTCGCGCTGTTCCTGCGCGCCCTGCTGGACGGCATGGATCTGGCGGGCGGGCGCATCGTCGCCGGGCGCCCGGTGCGCTTCGCGGGCGACGGGGCCGACGACGCGCTGGGCGAGGCCCGGCTGCGCGACGCCTGCCGCCTGGCCGGCCTCGGCGAGGTCGAGGTCGCGTTCGAGCCGGAGGCCGCCGGCTACCGCTTCACCCGCACGCTGGACAGCCCGGCCACCGTGCTGATCGGCGACTTCGGCGGCGGCACCAGCGACTTCTCCTTGCTGCGCTTCGAGCCGGGCGCCGCCCGCCCGATCACCGCGCTGGCCACCACGGGCGTCGGTGTCGCGGGCGACAGCTTCGACTTCCGCATCATCGACCGCGTGGTCTCGCCGCGGCTGGGCAAGGGCAGCACCTACAAGGTGATGGGCAACGACATGCCGGTGCCGGCCGAGTACTACGCGGGCTTCGCGCGCTGGCACCGGCTGTCGCTGATGCGCTCGCCGCGCACGCTGCGGGAGGTCAACGAGGTCGCCCGCACCGCGGCGGAACCGGCCAAGCTGCGCCAGCTCATCCGGCTGATCGAGGAGGAGCTGGGCTACCCGCTTTACCAGACCGTATCGGCGGTGAAGGCCGAGCTGTCCCGCGCCGACCGCGCCACCCTCCGTTTCGACCACGCCGGCGTCGTTATCGAGGCCGTGATCGAGCGCGCGGAGTTCGAGGCCTGGATCGCGCCCGACCTGGCCCAGCTCACGGCGGCGGTGGACCGGGCGCTGGGGCAGGCCGGCATCACGGCCGAGGCCGTGGACCGCGTGTTCCTGACCGGCGGCACCGCCTTCGTCCCCGCGGTGCGCCGCCTGTTCGAGCGGCGCTTCGGCGCAGAGCGGGTTTCGGGCGGCGGCGAGTTCGTCTCGGTGGCGGAGGGCCTGGTGCAGATCGGGCGCGACCGCTTGACGCGGTAGTGCCAGGGCGCTGCCCTTGTATCTCACACCAACCGGCTTGCCCGCTGACCTGATCGATGGCCTGGGGTCGTGTCCCTGGACGTGGTGTAGGAGCGGTGCCGTCCGGCCTGTCGCAGCGACCGCCATAGGCGGTTTTCGCGCAGCCGATCACTGGCGCTGCGTATGGTCAGCCCATGGCTGTGGTGCAAAAGCCTGTCCAGGATGGCGGTTGCCACGACCTGGTCGCCCAGAACCGTCCCCCCAGTCGCCGACGGCGCGGCTGGAGGGGATCAGGATGCGGCCCCGTTCGTAGCGGCTGATGAGCTGGAACGGCAGAGGCGCCGCCGAGGCCTCGAACGGCAGCCTGGCGACGAAGCCGTCGCAGGGAGATTGCCGAACTCGTCCACGATCAGCAGCTCCGGCTTGCTCAACTGCGCCAGCCGCTGCGCCAGCCTCCCTTCCGTCCGCCCCCTCGCCAGCGTGGTCACGAGCGCCGTCGCCTGGCGGACAGCACGGAGTGGCTGTGCCGGATCGCCCCGCGCCCCAGGGCACTTGACGCCCAGCCACCCGCGGCCAGTCGTGCCGCACCGTCTCCCGGGGCAGCCCACCTCGGCCACCATCCTGCGCGTGCCCCAGCCCATGCAGCCGCAGTGTCGCCGCCCCCCGTCCGGCGTCCTCATCCCTTGTCTCCGCCCGTTTATGACGGACGCAGGAACCCTTGCCCGGCCAACCAACCCGCCCCTCCCCTGCTGCCCAGGGCGGCTGGGTTCCGGGTGGCGCCACCGGAGGGGTTTGCCGTGTCGCCTGACACACGGCGCCGCTCCTACGACACGTCCAGGGACACAGCCCATGATCGGCACGATGATCGCCGCTTCAGGATGGCACCGGGCGACCGCGGCGGACGCAGCTTCTGCGACACGTCCAAACCAACACATCGGGCCACCAAGCCGCCTTCCATGGTGCGAACCGCCGGACGACAAAGCCCGGACCGCAGCATCATGGATGGCCCATGCCCCCGCCGCGATTATCCGATGTCCGCACATGGTTCCACATCGCCATGCTGCTGCACCACCTGAAGCAGATCGCCCGCGCACTGCCATCCGACGACGCGGCGCGGGCCGAGGCGAAGGCGGTGGTCGTCGAGGAGGTTCAGCGCCTGCACTGGCGCATTTGGAATGGCCACGCCAGGGATATCCAAATCAGCATCAATCGTGTCCGCTTGGTCGCGAAGCATTTCCAGGGCGGGCCGGAGGGGGCAAGCGTCCAACGTGCCGTTATGGGAGATGTGGACCGCCTTGCCCACGCTGGATCGCCATCTGACCAACCAAAGAGCTTGGCTGTTCGACTACGCCGGGCGCCACCGCGCGGGTTTGCGGGTGGGCATCGCGATCACTGAGGGGACGGCGAACTTCTTGGTGAACCGCCGGATGAACAAGTCACGGCAGATGCGCTGGCCGCGACGCGGCGCCAATCTGCTGCTGCAAGGCTCGGTGCACCGTCCACAATGGCACGCTCGGCCCCGGCTTTGGACAGAGGTTCCATCCAGACAACGACCCTTGCCCGCCCATGGCGATTGGCGCCTGACGTCAATCCCCAGTTCAATCGGCAGAGGCGTTCCCTTCGCCTATGGGAGGATAGGCGAGGTTCTCGGCGTAGTTGGGACGATGCGCGGCGATGTGGCGGGCGGCCAGGTAGCCGAAGGTCAAGGCCGATCCGAGGGAGAATCCAGCCTGGTAGCCGATGCCGTACTCGGTGTGGGCGGCCGCGTTGCCGACGGCGTAGAGGCCCGGGATGGGCGATCCGCGGTGGTGGAGGACCTGGGCGTTGGCCTCCGTCAGCAGGCCGTGGGACACGAAGCAGCTCGGGTGGAGCTCGATCCCGTAGAAGGGCGGCGTCCGGAGCGTGCCAAGCCGAGGGTTCGGCTGTCCGCGGTCCTCGCCCTTCTCCTTCCATGGATCGGACGACGCCAGGGTCCAGGACGCGGCGCCGCGGTTGAAGTCCGCATCGACGCCCTTGCGGGCGAAACCGTTGAAGCGTTCGACGGTCGCTTGCAGGCCGCCCTCGTCGATGCCGAGCAGGCGGCCCAGCCCGGCAAGCGTATCGGCGCGCGAAACCCAATCGGGAATCGGCGCGCCGGCCGGACGGTAAGCGAAGGAGAAGGCGTCGGCATATTGCTGGTCGAAAATCAGGAAGCAGGGCAGGTTCACGTGCCGGCGCTTGTTCATGTCGTATTCCCGCAAGCGGGGCACCAGGTCCTGGAAGTAGGCCTCGTCCCCGAACCGCTTGCCATCCCGGTTGACGACGACCGTGTGCGGGCAAAGCATCTCGCAGATGCTGGCCTGACGGAACAGGATGTTGTCGTCCGGATGGGCTTTCGGGACGTGGAAGCCCAGGAACACCGAGAAGTTGTTGTGGATCGTGCGGGTCTGCGCGCCGCGCTCGCCGGCCATCACCAGGTGGTCGCCGGTGAGCGTGTCGGGGAACTGGGTCAGCCAGCCCGGCAGGCCCTCGATGTGCTCCGCCATCTGGTGGTTCGAATCATAGCCGCCGGTCGCGAGGACGACGCCCTTGCGGGCGCGGATGGTCTCGCCGCCTTCGAGCTCGACGCCGTCGATCCGCTCCTCGAACGTGGAGAGGCGCTCGACCGCGGCGCCGACCCGGATCTCGACGTTGCGGGCCAGCAGCTCGCGGACGAAGTGCACCACGACGGCCGTGCCGCGCCCGAGGATGCCCTGCTCGCGCCGCTGGCGGATGATGTCCCAGTCCCAGTTGGTGGGGTCGGTGATGCCGCCCCACTGGATGACCTCCTCCAGCGTCATCTCGGTCGGCTGCTCCCGCGGGATGAAGATCCTGTCCTGCCAGGCGCCGAGCGCCTTGATCGACGTGAGGTCGGGGTCGAGGTGCCGGCCGGCCGCTCGCGCGCCGGGTGCGACGCCCCAGTAATGGTCGGTCAGGCCGCGCGTCACGTGCAGGCGGATGCCGCACTCCTCGAAGAACCTCAGTGCTTCCGGCGCCCGGTCCACGTAGGCCTGCATCTTCGCCTCGTCGGCGTAGCCGCCGGCCATGTAGCGGATGTAGCTGGAGACCTGCTGGAGGTCGTCGGCCTCCCCGTCCTGCTCGGCAAGGTGGTTGTTGCCGATCCAGAAGCCGCCGTAGGACAGGCAGGTGCCGCCGCCGAGCTTCTTGGCCTTCTCGAGCAGGACGACGCGGTTGCCCATCTCGGCGGCGGCCAGGGCGGCGGACAGGCCGGCGATGCCGGACCCGACGACGGCC
>CAXTTB010000223.1:0-6247 GCA_964246905.1 uncultured Acetobacteraceae bacterium
CCCGAACACCAGGAGGCACAGCGGGATGCCCATGAAGCCCACGTTGCTGTAGCCGGCATCCAGGCCCTCGATGCTCGCCTCCGCGACCCGCCGCCCCCGCCACCGGCTGAGCCCGAACCCGAGCGCGAAGCTGGCGGCGATGCCGCCGCCGAAGGCGAGGGAGAAGCCGCCCTGCTCGATCTGCTCCGGCGTGATGCGCGACATCGCCAGGAACATCAGCGCGGGCAGCGCCAGGTAGATCGCGAAGCGGTTCAGGCTGTCGGTCGCAACCCGGGAGAACACCCCGAAGCGCCCGCAGACGACCCCGGTGAGGATCAGCCCGAACACCGGCAGGGCGGCGTTCAGGACGGCTTGCATGGGACCAACCGGACAGGGGCAGCCACGCGACGGGCGGCACGCCTCACCCGTCCCTGCTCATGCGCCTTGGCCTGACGCACCCGCAAGCTGTGTCTTCAGGACCCGGTACAGCACCTTGCCCAGGGCGTTGCGCGGGATCTCCTCCTCCCGCACGAAGGAGCAGGAGCGCGGGCGCTTGTAGCCGGCCATGCGGTCCCGGCTCCACTGGAGCAGGCCGGCCTCGTCCAGTGCCGCGCCCTCGTGCAGGACGACCACGGCGTGCACGCGCTCCCCCCATTTCGGGTCGGGCAGGCCGATCACGGCCACGTCCCGCACCGCCGGGTGCGCGGCGAGCAGCGCCTCCACCTCGGACGGATAGACGTTCTCGCCGCCGGAGATGACCATGTTGCTCTTGCGGTCCACGAGGTGGATGAAGCCGTCCGCGTCGCGCCGGGCCATGTCGCCGACGGTGCAGTACTCGCCGCGGAAGGCGTCCCGCGTCTTGTCCGGCAGCTTCCAGTAGCCGTCGAAGGCGTAGGGGGTGGCGGCGTAAAGCTCGCCGGGCTGGCCGTCCGGCACCTCCTGCCCGGCCTCGTCCAGCAGCCGGATCGGGGCGGAGCCGACGCATTCGCGCCCGACCGAGCCGAGGTGGGTGAACTGCTCCGCCGGGTGGAGCATGGTGGCCCAGCCGATCTCGGTCGCGCCGTACAGCTCGAACAGGCCGGAATGGCGGAACATCTCCATCACCGCCCGCTTGGTCTCTGGCCGCGCCGGGGCGGAGGAGATCATCAGCTTGGTCACGCGGTCGAGGTTGTGCCGCGCGCGGACCGCCGCCGGCAGGCCGAGCATCATCGTGTAGTGCGTCGGCACCAGGGAGGTGAACGTCGCCCCGCCCTCCGCGAGCGTCTGGACGCAGTGCTCGGGGTCGAAGCTCTTGCGCGAGTAGATCGTCGTCGAGCCGCCGCAGTAGCTGAACGCGCCGAAGAAGTAGAGCGAGTTCGCATGGCACATCGGCATGACCAGCAAGGCCCCGTCCTCGCGGCCGATGCCCAGCTCGATCTCGGTGACGAGGGACAGCAGCACGCCGCCCCGGTGGCTGCGGACCGCCCCTTTCGGATGGCCGGTCGTGCCGGAGGTGTACATCAGCATCCAAGGGTCGGCGGGCAGCACCGGCACGCCGGGTTCCCGGCTGCTGGCCGCGGCGAGGAGGTCCTCGTAGGCGCGGAACCCCGCCGGGCAGGGACGCTCGCCGAAATGGATCAGGTTGCCCGGCGGGACCGGCAGGTCGGCACGGACCTCCTCGACCACGCCCAGCAGCTCGTCCTGGACGATGAGGGCGGAGGCCTCCGCGTCCTCCACGATGAAGCGGACCTCCTGGCCGAGCAGGCGGAAGTTCACAGGCACGGCGACCAGCCCCGCCTTGGCGGTGGCCGCGTAGATCTCCACCCACTCGACGCAGTTGTAGGCGAGCACCGCCACGCGGTCCCCCTTCGCCAGCCCCAGGCCGAGCAGGGCGTTGGCGAGGCGGCAGGACCGCTCGTCCCATTGCCGGAAGGTCATGGCGCGGCCGAGGTCGCGCGCGCCCACCTGGTCCCCGCGCAGCCGCGCATGGACCGCGAGCATCTGCCCGAGGGTCAGCAGGCCGTTCATCGCCGGGTCATCCCCAAGGTCATCCCCAAGGTCATCCTATGTCCCCGGCATAGCGTTGCAGCAGGCCCCAGGCCTCGTCGCCGAACTTGCCCCGCCAATCCTTGTAGAAGGAGGTCTTCGCCAGCGCCTGCTGGAACACGGCCGGGTCGGTCGTGTTGAAGGCCAGACCCTTCGCCTCCAGCGTCTTCTGCACGTCGGCGTTCGCCCGCAGGATGTCGTCCCGCTGCTTGTGGGCGGCGGCGTTGAAGTGCTTCTGCATGACCTGCTGCGCGTCCGCCGGCACGCCGCGCCACACGCGCCCGCCCGCCAGCAGCCAGAACCCGTCCCAGGCGTGGTTGGTGAGCGAGCAGTACTTCTGCACCTCGTAGAACTTGGCCGCCTCGATCAGCGGCAGCGGGTTCTCCTGCCCGTCGGCGATCCGGGTCTGCAGGGCGGAGTAGGCCTCGTTCAGCGGGATGCTGACCGGCGCGGCGCCGAGGGCCGCGAACATGGACACCCACAAGGGCACGACGGGGACGCGGATCTTGAAGCCCTTCAGGTCCTCGGGCGTGCGGATCGGCCGGGTGCTGCTCGTGACCTGCCGGAAGCCGTTGTTCCACACCGCGTCGAACGGGACCAGGTTTGCCTTCGCGATGGCCCGGCGGATGTGGTGGCCCACCTCCCCGTCCATCGCCGCCCAGATCTTGTCTTCGCTCGTGAAGGCGAAGCCGAGGCCGGTGAGCGCGGTCGCCGGGATCAGCGTGGACAGCAGCGTGCCCGGCATCGTCGCAAGCTCCAGCGCGCCGGAGCGGAGCTGGGAGATCATGTCGGAGTCGCTGCCGAGCTGGTTGTTCGGGAACAGGCTGACCACGACCCGCCCGTCCGTCTCCGCGGCGATGGCGTCGATGGCCTCCCGCAGCCGCAGGTTCACGGAGTGCGCCGCCGGCAGGTCGTTGCCGAGCTTCAGCTTGAGCGGGGCGGGTTGCGCCCGCGCGGACGGGGCCGCCAAGCCGGCGGCCAGCGTGGCGGCGGAGGCGCGCAGGACTGCGCGGCGGCCGAACCCGTTCATGCTCTCCCCTCCCGTTCTCCGCCGGTGCCGCGGCGTTGCCCCGCCTCGGCCCGGCGATCTTGCGGATCGTGCTTCCGACGATTTTGCACGCGGCCATCCCCGATGCAATCGCCATGAGCGGCGGCGTCCCGATCCCCCTCGCCAGGCAGCCTGCCCCGGCGCTAGGGTTCCACGCAACGAAACGAGGGAGGTCCGCCGCCATGTCGGCCACGGTCACGGCGACGCCGAGAGTGAAGTCCATCCAACGGTCCGCCCTGGCCATGCTGGTGGTGGCGGGCGCGGTCAACTACATCGACCGCGCGACGCTCGCGGTGGCCAACCCGCTGATCCGGGAGGAGATGGGCCTGTCCATCTCGCAGATGGGCTACCTGCTGTCCGCGTTCCTGTGGTCCTATGCGTTCTCCCAGCTCCCGACCGGCGCCATGGTGGACAAGCTCGGGCCGCGGCGCCTGCTCGCGATGGGGCTGTCGCTGTGGTCGCTGGCGCAGCTCCTGGGCGGGCTGGTGCAGGGCTTCACCCAGTTCTTCACCGCGCGGCTGCTGCTGGGCGTGGGCGAGGCGCCGCAGTTCCCGACCGGGGCGCGGGTGGTGCGGGACTGGTTCAACCCGCGGGACCGCGGGCTGGCGACCGGCGTCTTCAACTGCGCCTCCACCCTGGGCACCGCCATCGCGCTGCCGCTGCTCACCTTCCTGATGCTGGAGTTCGGCTGGCGCGCCACCTTCGTCATCATGGGCGTCGCGGGCCTCGTGATGGCGGTCATCTGGTTCGCGCTCTACCGCGACCCCAAGGAGGTGGAGCTGTCCGCGCAGGAGACCGCCTACCGCACGGAGGGCGACCCGCCGGGCCAGCGGACGGAGGTGACGCTCCGCGAATGGAAGCTGCTGTTCCGCTTCCGGACGACGTGGGGGATGATCCTCGGCTATTTCGGCTGCATCTACCTCACCTGGATCTACTCGGCCTGGCTGCCGGGCTACCTGGAGATCGAGCGGCACATGAGCGTCAAGGCGACCGGCATCGCCGCGGCCGTGCCGTTCGCCTGCGGCGTGGTCGGCGGCGTGCTGGGCGGCTACCTCGCCGACGTGCTGGTCCGGCGCGGCGTGTCGCCGATGAACAGCCGCAAGTACCCGGCCGCCGTGGCGCTGCTCGGCACCTCCGCCTGCACGCTGGCAGCGGCGTACGTCACCAGCAACGCGCTGGCGGTGGCGTTCATCTCGGCCTCGCTGTTCCTGGTCTATGTCACCAGCACCTGCGCCTGGGCGCTCAGCTCGGTCGCGGCGCCGACCAACTGCACGGCGTCCATCGGCGCGATGCAGAACTTCGGCGGCTACCTGGGCGGCGCGCTGGCGCCGACCGTGACCGGGCTGATCGTGCAGTCCACCGGGTCGTTCGTGCTGGCCCTGGTGGTGGGCGCGGTGATCGGGGTCGCCTCCGCGGCGTCCTACCTGTTCATCGTGCAGGACCCGATCACGGCGACGGCGATGGACCGGGTTGCCGAGCCGGCCGTGCTCGGGCGCGCTTAGGCGACTGGGCGGCCTGCCGGTTTTCCGCGGCCTCGTCAGGGTATCGACAGCATCGCCGGTTAACCTGAGCCTGTCCGCAACGGAGAGGACGGGACCAAGCCGGCAATGCCGGGCGGACATTGCCCTTTCAATCCCAGCAAGGAAGATCACCCATGCATCGCATCATCGCGGCGGCGCTCGCGTTCGCCTGCACCATCCCGGCGGCGCACGCCGGCGAGGTTTACAACCGGCTGAACAACCAGCAGGCCCGCATCAACCAGGGCATCATGAGCGGCCAACTGACCCGGGGCGAGACGGCCCACCTGCAGCAGCGCGAGGCCACCATCAACGCCCGGCGCCAGGCCGACCTGGCGGCCCATGGCGGCCACCTGACTCCGGGCGACTACCGGCGCCTCAATGCGCGCGAGGACTCCCTGTCCGGGCAGATCTACGTGGACAAGCACAACGGGCAGCACGCCCCCGTGCCGCGCTACATCCGCTGAGGCCGGCGCCGGCGGATGGTCCCGGCCTGCGCGTGAGCAGCGGGTCAATGACGCCCATCCGGCCTGCCAGGACGCTGAGGGCCTTGGCCTTGGTTCTGATGGCTGCGCCGGCGAGCGATGCTGCGCCGGCGTGCCGCGCGGCATGGCTCGTGCTCACCGCCCAGGACACCGGGGCCGGCGACGCCCGGCGGCAGGGCATGGAGCTGCGGCTGCGGAACGCCGGCCCGGCATCCTGCCTGGTCTCGCCCTTGCCGGACGTGGCTGTGCTGGACGCGCAGGGGCGGCGCCTGGACGTCGCACGCACCGTCCCAGGCACGCGGTTCATGCATCCCGGCCCGGTCGTGCCGCCGCTGACGCTTGCGCCGAATGCCGCCGTCCGGGCCAGCCTGCATTGGGACCGTGTGCCGCGGCATGTGTCCGACGCCTGCCACCCCCTGTCGTCGGTTGGGGTCAGCACGGCGCAAGGGACGGTGAGCGCCGCCGTCTCCGGCGTGCTCTGCGGCCCCGGCTCCGGCCCGGCGGACCTCGCCGTGACGCGCTTCGAGCCGGTCTCCACCCAGCCCGATTGATCACGGCATGGCTCAACAGCCTGGCATTCGAGGCCGAATGGCATACTCTGGGCCAAGGCAGCGAAGGATCAGGCCCCATGGATGACCCGGCCAAGGAACGCCACGCGACGGCCGTCGTGGTGGGGGCGGGCGACTACATCGGCGCCGCCATCGCCAAGCGGTTCGCGGCCGAGGGCTACGTCGTCGTCGCCGGGCGGCGGAACGGGGACAAGCTGGCCCCGCTGGCGGCCGAGATCGAGGCGTCCGGCGGGCGCTGCGTCGCCCAGGCGCTCGACGCCCGGCAGGAGGCGGAGGTCGCCGCCTTCATGGCGCGTGCCGACGCCATCGCGCCGCTGGAGGCGTGCGTGTTCAACGTCGGCGGCAACGTGTCCTTCCCCCTGCTGGACACCACCGAGCGCGTGTTCCGCAAGGTGTGGGAGATGGCGTGCTACGCCGGCTTCCTGACCGGGCGGGAGGCGGCGCGGGCCATGCTGCCGCACGGGCGCGGCTCGATCTTCTTCACCGGCGCCACGGCGAGCATGCGCGGCGGCAGCGGCTATGCCGCGTTCGCCGCCGCCAAGGCCGGGCTGCGTGCGACCGCGCAGGCGATGGCCCGGGAGCTTGGGCCGCAGAACATCCACGTGGCCCACCTGGTGATCGACG
>CAXTTB010000224.1:0-6247 GCA_964246905.1 uncultured Acetobacteraceae bacterium
CGCATGGCCGCGCCGCCCCGCCAGCATCGCGCCATGCCGCGCCTCGGCCACAGCGCCCCCGGCCAGCAGGTCCGCCCGGAGGCCGCTCACGCGCCGCCGTCCCCGGCCTGCAGGCGGCTGCGGAGCGCCTCGGAGGCGAAATCGATGGCCATGACGCAGAGCAGCAGCATCAACAGGATGGCGCTCACGTCGGAATAGTAGAACTTGCGGATCGCGACGATCAGCTCCTGCCCGATGCCGCCGGCGCCGACGAAGCCGATCACCGCGGCGCCGCGCACGTTGACCTCGAACCGCAGCAGCGCGTAGCTGGCGAGGTTGGGCAGCACCTGCGGCAGCACGCCGAAGCGGACCTGCGGCAGCCAGGCGCCGCCTGCCGCCTGCACGCCTTCCACCGGCTTCATGTCGATGTTCTCGATCACCTCGGCGAACAGCTTGCCCAGCGTGCCCGCCGTGTGCAGCACGATGGCGAGCACGCCGGCCAGAGGTCCAAGCCCGAACGCCACGACGAACACCAGCGCGAACACGATGTCGGGCACCGTGCGGGCGAACTCCAGCACCCGGATGGCGGCGAAGCGCAGGCCGCGGGACGGCGAGACGTTGCGGCTGGCCAGCACCCCGCCGGCCAGCCCCAGCGCCGCGCCGGTCACGGTCCCGACATAGGCGATCAGCAGGGTCTGCCCGAGCTGCACGCTCCAGCGGCGCAGGCCCCAGAACCAGGAGGCCGGGTCGGTCCAGACCCGCGCGCCCGTGTCGAGCTGCGCGAGGCGGTCGAAGTAGCTGCCGAGGTTGCCGAGGTTGGCCCAGAACACGCCGGGCCGGACCTCGGCGCCCGCCGCCGCCAGGGCCAGCGCCGCCCCCATTAGGACCGCGCCCAGCAGCACGGCCCGGCGCCGCGCCGCGACGGCGCCGGCATAGGCGTCCAGCAACGGGCGAAGCTGCGGCTCCGGAAGCGTGGCCAGGCGCTGCATCAAGATGGGGGAGCCGCGCGCCTCAGCCGTTCTGCTTGCGGAGCCGGTCCACGAAGGTGATGAGCTTCACCGTGTCGCCGTAGGCGGCATTGTCCGTCGTCTGGAACGGCTGGTTCTTGCCGTCCGACAGGCGGTCGAACGCCGCCTTGTCGTTCTTCGCGGCGTCCAGCCAGGCCGTGCGGACCGCGGCCTTGAGGTCGTCCGGCAGCGCGTCGAGGTATGCGGTCGGGCCGTTGATGATGAGGTCCGACTTCAGCACGATGCGGAAGTCGTCCACGGTCGCGGGCTGGCCGTCCGTGCGCTTCACCATGCCCTTGTTCAGCATCCGCGTCAGGTTGCTGTCGTCCGGCGCGTTCCAGAAGTTGGCGGCGGCCTGCACCGTGCCCTGCTGCAAGGCCAGCACGGCGTTCTCGTGGCTGCCGGTGATGAGCACGCGGCCGAAGAACTGCTCCGCGTTGATGCCGAGCTTGTTCAGCGCGAACAACGGCATGTTGTAGCCGGAGGTCGAGTTCGGATCGACGAGGCCCAACGCCTGGCCCTTGAGGTCCTGGATGGTCTTGTACGGGCTGTCGGCCTTCACGTAGAACACGGAGTAGTAGCCTTTGCTGCCGTCGCGGTTCACGTCGATGGCGAAGGCCGTGGTCTTCACCCCGGTGACGAGGGCGCGGGCAAAGGAGGCCGGGCCGTAGTAGGCGATGTGGATGTTGCCGGCGCGCTGGCCCTCGATCACCGCGGCGTAGTCGTTAGCGACCCGCAACGTGACCCTGGTGCCGAGCTGGCGGCCCAGGTAGGCGACGAACGGCCCGTAGCGGTCCGTCACGCCGGAGGCGTTCTCCGCCGGGACCACCGCGAACACCAGCTCGGGGAAGCCCGGCTTGGCGCCTTGCGCCTGGGCGCGCGTGGCGGCGGCGCCGGCGGCGAGGCCGGCCAGCAGGGTGCGGCGGTCGATCATGGCGTGCTCTCCAGGGGAATGGGTCAGGCGGTCACGGCGTCCGGCCAGCGGGCGGAACCGGGGGCGGGGTCGGCGGCAGGCTGGCGCTCCATCACCTCGTCCGCCTCCAGCCCGTAGAGTTCGCGCGCCAGGCCGTCGGTCAGCGCGGAGGGCCGGTCGTCGAACACCACGCGCCCGCCGGCCATGCCGATCAGGCGGTCGCAGTAGAGCCGCGCCAGGTCCAGCGAATGCAGGTTGCAGAGCACCGTCAGGCCGAAATGCCGGTTGATGCGCTGCAGGGCGTCCATGACCACCGTGGCGTTGCGCGGGTCGAGCGACGCCACAGGCTCGTCGGCCAATACGATGTCCGGTTCCTGCACCAGGGCGCGGCAGATCGCCACGCGCTGCTGCTGCCCGCCCGACAGGCTGTCGGCGCGCCGTGCTGCCAGGCCCGCGATGTCCAGCCGCTCCAGCGCGGCCAAGGCGATGGCCCGGTCCTCCCGCCGCCACAGCTTGGCGGCGGCGCGCCAGCCCGGGGTGAAGGCGAGGCGGCCCATCAGCACGTTGTCCAGCACGTCGAGCCGCCCGACCAGGTTGAACTGCTGGAAGATCATGGCGCAGCGCCGGCGCCAGTCGCGCAGCGCCGGGCCGGAGAGCGCGGTGACGTCCAGCTCGCCGAAGCGGATGCGGCCCTCCGTGGGTTCCGTCAGGCGGTTGATCATGCGGAGCGTCGTGGACTTGCCCGCGCCCGACCGCCCGATCACGCCGACGAACTGCCCCGGCGGGATCGCCACGCTGACGCCGGACACCGCGGCCGACCTGCCGAAGCGTTTCGTCACACCGTCCAGAACAAGCACGCGCGACCCCCGGCTGAGACGCCGTTGCTCTACACGGGACGCAGGGCGCGGTTCGGTGAAGTTTCCGTGACGCCGGGGCGGACCCGGCGGACGGCTCAGAAGATCGAGATCAGCGCGATGCCAGCGACCATCAGCGCGCCGCCGGCGATGCGCCCGAGGTTGAGGCCGTGCTGCTCCATGCCGAACAGGCCGAACTGATCGACCGCGAGCGACATCAGGATGTTGGCCGTGATGGTCAGGCCGCCGAACACCGCCGCGCCCACCTTGTTGACGAACAGCAGCCCGGCCACCACCGCGAACGCGCCGGCCAGGCCGCCGAGCGGCGCCCACCACGGCATGGCGTTCACCCCCTCCGCCGTCGGCAGCGGGCGGGGCAGGCAGAGGAACAGCACGGCGAGCGCGAACACGATGGGCAGGAAGGAGACGATGCTGGCAAGCCAAGGGTTGTTGAGCGCGCCGCGCAGCGCCCCGTTCATCGGCGGCCCCCACGCCTGCAACGCGCCCGCGACCAGGATGAGCGGGTAGAGCCAGGCCGAACTGATGTTTTCCACTGGTATGTTCTCCGGATGGGGGTCAGCCGAATACGAATGCGCCGGCGACCGCGAGCAGCAGCGCCGGCGGCATCACCAGCGCGCCGAGCTTGAGGAAGGTCCACGCCCCCACGTGCTGCCCCTCGCGACGCAGCGCGGTGAGCCACAGGATGGTGGCGAGCGACCCGGTGACGGACAGGTTCGGCCCGAGGTCCACGCCGATCAGCACCGCGGCCCGCACGTGCTCCGGCACATTTGCCATCTCGACCACGCGCCCCGCAACGAGGCCCGCCGGCAGGTTGTTCAGCAGGTTGCAGCCCACCGCGAGCACGACGCCCGACGCCCAGGCGGCCAGCGTCGCCGAACGCTGCACCAGATCGTGCAGCAGCCCGGCCAGGGCGCCCGTGACGCCGGTCTTCTCCAGCGCCTCCACCAGCACGAACAGCCCGGCGACCAGCGGCAGCACGCCCCAGGACACGTCCCGCAGCACCGCCATCGGCCCGGACCGCGAGCGCAGCAGCACCAGCACGGCCGTGGCGGCCCCACCCAGGCAGGTCGGCAGGGCCAGGTGGGTATCGAACGCCGCCGCGGCCAGCCGCACCGCGGCGGTGCCCGCAATGCCCCACGCCGCCATCCGTCCGCCGGCCGACAGCCGGGGCCGCCCGATGTCGGCTGAGATGCCCTGCCGCAGCGCGGCCCGCTGCGTCCAGCGCAGCGCGGCGTAGGTGGCGAGGATGGAAAGCGCCGAGGGAAGCGCGTAGCGCGGCAGCCAGGCGAGCAGCGGCGGCATGGATTGGCCGTAGATCACGAGGTTCGCCGGGTTGGAGATCGGCAGCACGAAGGAGGCCGCGTTGGCGATGAAGGCGCAGATGAGCAGATAAGGCAGCGGCTCTTCCGCCTTCGCCGCCCGGGCCACGGCGGCGACGGCGGGGGTCAGCACCACGGCGGTCGCGTCGTTGGACAGGAACACCGTCACCACCGTGCCCACCGCGAAGACCAGCGTGAACAGCCGGGTGGCGGAGCCTTTCGCGAGGACCGCGGCCTCGGCGGCGAGCCAGTCGAACAGGCCCTCCTGCCGGGCGACCTCGGCGAGCAGCATCATGCCGACCAGGAACAGGTAAACGTCCGTGCCCTTCATGACGCCCGCGAGCGCGTCGGGCACGGACAGCAGGCCGAGCAGGACCAGCAGGACCGCGCCCACGCCGGCCCAGACGAACTCGGGCCAGGAGAACGGGCGGAAAATCACCCCAGCCGTCGCGGCGGCGGCGATGGCCCAGGTCGTCCAGGGCGAGGCGGCGAGCGCGCCCATCATGCCAAGGCCGGCTTGGCAGTGGCGGCGTCCCGGGTCTCCGGCATGAACGCCACGAAGAAGGCCAGCCCGCACCCGGCGACCGCCGCGAGGTAGAGGAACCCCGCCGTGTAGCCGAACCACTGCACGACGAAGCCCGCCGTCGCGTTGCTCAACGTGGCGCCGATGCCCACCGACAGCGCCATGAGGCCCTGGGCGAAGTTGAACCGCCCGGTGCCGCGCATCAGGTCGGACGCGATCAGCACGGACACGACGCCGAAGATGCCCGCCGCCACCCCGTCCAGGAGTTGGATCGCGACGACCCCGTAGGGGCTGTCGGTCAGGGTGAACAGCACGCCGCGCGCCGGCAGCACGGCCATGGCGACCAGGAACACCGTCTTGCGCCCCACGCCCCGGGCCGAGACGCGCCCCACCGCCCAGGCCACGCCCACCATCACGAACTGCGCGGCGATGATGCAGGCCGACAGCGCGGCGGCGTCGGACCCCGGATGCGCCTGTGCCAGCACCTGCCCGGCCATCGGCAGCATCGCCGCGTTGCCGAAGTGGAACAGCACCACGGACACCAGGAACACCCGCAGGTCGCGCCGGCGCAGCAGGCCGCGGACCGGCACCGGCTCGCACTCGTTGGCCGGGTCCTCGCCGCCGCGGGCGCGTTCGTGGTCGATCTCGGAGGGCCTGATGAGGGCGACGGCCGCGGCGCTCGCCAGCGCGAAGGCGCACACGAGGTAGAAGATCCAGGAGTAGCCGAGATAGGTCCCGAGCGCCCCGGCCAGCACGGCGGCCAGCAGGTTGCCGGCGTGGTTGAAGCTTTCGTTGCGGCTCACCCGCCCATCCAGCAGCGTGCGCCCGACCAGGCCGAGCGAGACCGCGGCGATGGCCGGCGGGATGACGGCCGAGGCCGCGCCCAGCATGGCCTGCGCCGCCACCACGGCGAAGACGCGCGGGACCATGACGATCAGCAGGCAGCCCGCGCCGATCAGCAGGCCGGACACCGCGATCAGCAGCCGCTTCCTGCGCGTCCCGTCCACCAGCAGCCCGGCCGGCACCTGGCACGCCGCCGCGGCGACGGAGGACGCCGCCATGGCGATGCCGATGGCGCCGGAATCCCAATGCTCGCCCCCCTTGAGGAACACGGCCAAGTATGGCCCCACCCCGTCCCGCACGTCCGCCATCAGCACGTTGATCGCGTCCAGGCCACGCAGCGACCGGGCGGAGGGCTGGGCGCCCCCGCTGCCGGCCTCCGCCGGGGCGCTGTCGTTCACCGGATCAGCCATCACCCCTCTCAGTTCCGCATCCTGGCGCCCAGCACGAACCCGAACAGGCCGAGCAGCACCGTCCCCATCACGGTCTGCACGCTGGACAGCAGCACGCCCAGTTGGTTGCCGGGCTTGAGGCCGACCTCGGACGTGCCGACCGTGGTCATCGAATCCAGGCTGAACAGCAGGTAGTCGATCACCGGGAGCCGCGCCGCCGAGACGCCCTCCCGCGGCAGGAGGCAGCCGGACGCCCAGTACACGGCGGCGAACCCGACCAGCACGACGAAGAAGGCGCGCAGGACGCGCAGGATGCTCTCGCCGTAGTCGCACACCCACTCCGAAGCGGCGTCGGCCAGCCATTGCAGGCCCGGGCGCCACGCCGCCCCGGCCTCGCGC
>CAXTTB010000225.1:0-6228 GCA_964246905.1 uncultured Acetobacteraceae bacterium
CCGCCCCGCGCGGCCAACCCGCCGCCGGGGCGATGGCGGCGAGGCGCAGCGTGCCGGCGCCCAAGGCGACGGCGAGGGCGCCGGCGCGGTCGAACGCCGCGCCCACGACGAAAGCGCCAAGCTCCCGGCTGGCGCCCCGGCTGTCCAGCAGGAACTGCGGCGCGGCGGCCTGGCTCAAGCGGTCGCCGCCCCGGCGTGCGACGCCATGGCCTGCGGCACCCCGGCCTGGCACGCCTCGAAGCCGCGGCGCAGTTGCGGGCGGTTCAGGTTGCGCCCGATGAACACGATCTTGGACGTGCGCTCCGCCCCCGGCGCCCACGGCCCGATGAAGCCGCCGTCGGCGATCATGTGCACCGCCTGGAACGCGAAGCGGCGGTCGTCCCCGGCGTAGGCGAGGATGCCCTTGGTCCGCAGCATGTCCTGGCCCTTCTCCGCCAGCAGCGTGCCGATCCAGGCGTTGAACTTCTCCGGGTCGATGGGGCGCTTCGCCTCGAAGCTCATGCTGACCACCTCGTCGGAGTGCGAATGCTCGTCGCTGTCGAGGAAGGCGGGTTCGCGCTCCAGCACGCGGGCCAGGTCGAAGGCGCCCTGGTCCAGCACCTGGCCGATGTCCACGGCGGCGCGGCTGGTGCGGTGGATCTGGGCATAGCGGTTGATGGTGCGGATGCGCGCCTCCACGGCGTCCAGCTCGTCCGCCGTCACCAGGTCGGTCTTGTTCAGCACGATCACGTCGGCGAACGCCACCTGCTCCTCCGCCTCATGGCTGTCCTCGAGGCGCGCCAGCAGGTGCTTCGCGTCCACCACGGTGACGATGGCGTCGAGGCGGGTGCGGGCGCGCACGTTGTCATCGACGAAGAAGGTCTGGGCCACGGGCGCCGGGTTCGCGAGGCCGGTGGTCTCGATGATGATGCCGTCCAGCCCGCCCTTGCGCTTCATCAGGCCGCCGACGATGCGGATCAGGTCGCCGCGCACGGTGCAGCAGACGCAGCCGTTGTTCATCTCGAACACCTCCTCGTCGGCGTCCACCACCAGGTCGTTGTCCACCCCAAGCTCGCCGAACTCGTTGATGATGACGGCGTATTTGCGCCCGTGGTTCTCGCTCAGGATGCGGTTGAGCAAGGTGGTCTTGCCGGCGCCGAGGTAGCCGGTCAGGACGGTGACGGGGACGAGCGTATCGGACATGGAGGCTCCTCAAGGCTGTTGGCCGTCATATAGGCGCGGGCCTCCGCCAATCCAAAACCCACGAGAAGGAAGAACCAGCCGGACAGCGGCATGGACGAGAAGGCGCTGGTGGACGCGATAGGCCATTCCTGGATCAGCACGGCGGCGAACAGGCCGACGCGCAGCGGGTCCGGGTCGCGCCACAGCCCGCGCCCCACGCCGCGCAGCCATGCCAGGACCAGCGCGCAGAACAGCAGCAGGCCGGGGATGCCGGACTCGGCGAAGGCCTGCAGGTAATGGTTGTGCGGATGCTGCACGCAGATCGCCGCCCCCCCGCCGTCATCGCCGTGCCACCCTTTGAAATAGGCCGGGTCCTCGCACAGCCGGCGGAACGCATCGAACCCGGCGCCCGTCACCGGATGCGCCGCCCCGATGGCGGCCGCACGGGCGGCGATCTGGCCGTAGGGGCTGTCAGGGAAGTGCTGCATCTGGCCGGAGAACTTGGTGACCAGGCGGTTGAACGCCTGCGGCGACACCACGGGCGCCACCGACAGCAGCAGCCCGGCGGCGATCAGCGAGAACAGCACGACGCCGCGCAGCCGGGGCAGCAGCAGCGCCGTGACGAACAGGCCGAGGAAGGTCAGCAGCAGCGGCATCCGCTGCCCGATCAGCACCATCACCGCGACGCCCCCGAGCGTGAGCAGCAGGCCCGCAGCCGGACGCCACCCGGCCATCCCCACCCAGCGTCCCACGACGGGCAGCAGCGCCGGGAACAGCAGGCGGGACAGCGGCGGCCCGGCGCGCGGGTTCTTGTACGGCCCCGTCAGCTCCCCGTCCGCCCCGCGCGGGTAGCCAAACAGGTTCCGCCCGGTGGCGAACTGCAGCAGCGATTGCAAAGCGATGTAGAGCGCCACCCACTGCAGCAGCCGGGCCAGCCAGGCGCGGGCATCCGGGCCGCGCAGCGTCCAATGCTCCAGGGCGGCGACGAGCAGGAGGAAGCGGACCAGTCCCGCCGCCTGGATGAGAGGCCCGGTCCTGGCCGGCACGGAGCAGACGACCAGCCACGCCCACCAGGCGAGCGCGATCCGCACCCAGCCCTCCCGCAGCCAGGCCCAGTCCCGCAGCGCCAGGCAGCGCCCCACGAACAGCAGGCCGAGCAGGATCAGCACCGCCTCCGCAATGCCGCGCCCATGCAGCAGGAACACCGGCAGCGCCAAGGTGAGCGCCAGCCCGGCGCGGTCCAGTCCACGGATCAAGCGGGAGCGCCTAGACCGTGCTGGCCTGCTCGTAATGCGGCAGGCGCCACTCCGCCGGCTCCTGCGCCGCCGCGTCGTACCAGAGCGCGACCAAGGGGTGCGCGCGGACCGCGTCGCAGTAGGCGCGGGTGTCCGCCGCGAGCGGCGGCTGGTAGCACAGCAGCCGGGCGACGACGGGCGCGAACATGGCGTCCGCCGCATTGAACGCGGCCCCGAACAGGAACGGGCCGCCCGCGCCGAACTCGGCCCGGGTGTCCCGCCACAGCGCCTCGACCCGCGTCGCGTCCGCCAGCGACTCGGGCGTCTGCCCGGCGCCCGGCGCCGTCTTGTTCAGCACCATCGGCATCGCCACCCGCAACGCGCGGAAGCCCGCGTGCATCTCGGCGCTCACCACCCGGGCGCGGGTGCGTGCGGCGCGGTCCGCGGGCCACAGGGCCGGCTCGACCTCCGCGCAGTACTCGCAGATCGCGAGCGACTCCCAGACCCGCAGCCCGCCATGCTCCAGGTAGGGCACGAGCTTGCTGGGCGACACCGCCGCGACCGCCGCCGTGCTGCCCTGCCGGCTGTCGCCGAGCGGGATCACCACCTCCTCGACATCCAGCCCGGCCAGGCGCACCGCGAGCCAGCCGCGCAGCGACCAGGAGGAATAGCGGCGGGTGCCGATGAACAGGCGGCCGTCGGGCATGGGACGCTCCTCAGTTGACACCGGCACGATGCCACGCTTGCCCCCTGCCCGCCAAAGCGCGAACGTGGGGGCCTGGTATGCAGGCCCGCTCCCGAAAGGTGATGCCGTGAACGAGATCAGCCGCCCGAACAACCTCGACGCCTTCTGGATGCCGTTCTCGGCCAACCGCCCGTTCAAGGCGGCGCCGCGCCTGCTCGCCCGGGCCGAGGGGATGTTCTACTACACGAACGACGACCGGGAGGTGCTGGACGGCACCGCCGGGCTGTGGTGCGTGAACGCGGGGCACGGGCGGCGGGAGATCGTCGAGGCGATCCAGAAGCAGGCGGCGGTGCTGGACTTCGCGCCGACGTTCCAGATGGGCCACCCCGTCGCCTTCCAGGCCGCCGCGCGCTTGGCCGAGATCCTGCCGCCCGGGCTGGACCGCGTGTTCTTCACCAACTCCGGGTCGGAGAGCGCGGACACGGCGCTTAAGATCGCGTTGGCCTACCACCGGGCGCGCGGCGAGGGGCAGCGGGTGCGGCTGATCGGGCGGGAGCGCGGCTACCACGGCGTGGGCTTCGGCGGCATGTCGGTCGGCGGGATCGGCCCGAACCGCAGGCAGTTCGGCGCCATGCTGCCCTACGCGGACCACCTGCCCCACACCCATGCGCCGGAGCATAACGCCTTCACCAAGGGCGAACCTGCCTGGGGCGCGCACCTGGCCGATGCGCTGGAGAGCCTGGTCGCGCTGCACGGCGCCGACACGGTTGCGGCGGTGATGGTGGAGCCGGTGGCGGGATCGACCGGCGTGCTGGTGCCGCCGGCGGGGTACTTGCAGCGCCTGCGCGAGATCTGCACGAGGCACGGCATCCTGCTGATCTTCGACGAGGTGATCACCGGGTTCGGCCGCATGGGGACCAACTTCGGCGCCGAGCGGCTGGGCGTCGTGCCGGACCTGATGACGATGGCCAAGGGCCTGACCAACGCCGCCGTGCCGATGGGCGCCGTGGCGGCGAGCGAGGCGATCTATTCGGCCATCGTGGACGGGTCGCCGGCGGGGATCGAGTTGTTCCACGGCTATACCTATTCCGGCCATCCGCTCGCCTCTGCCGCCGCCATCGCGACCATGGACCTGCACCGCGCGGAGGACCTGCCCGGGCGGGCACGGGCCATCGAGCCGTATTGGGAGGAGGCGGTGCACAGCCTGCGCGGGCTGCCGAACGTGGTGGATATCCGCAACGCCGGGCTGATCGCCGGGGTCGAGCTGCAGGGGCGGGCGGGACGGCCCACGGACCGGGCGGTTCGGGTGTTCCAGCGGTGCTTCGACGCCGGGCTGCTGATCCGGACGACGGGGGACATCGTGGCGCTGAGTCCGCCGTTGATCATCGAGAGGCCGCAGGTGGACCGGATCGTGGAGACGTTGGGGGATGCGATCCGGGCGGAGGCGGGTTGAGGAGTGGGGCTGATGAGTAGGGTTTGAGCCGTAGGTCGGCTTGTGGTGGAAAGCTGACCCTCGGCTTGGTGCAGAATCTAAGAATTATGAACCAGCGCCTTGGTCATTTGCGTGCAGTCCGACGCAATGCCTGTAAGCTCTACCTCGTCCCACACGCATACTTTCCAGCCCATTTTCTCATAGAAGCCAACTGCATTGGGATCAGCGTTAACGAGCAGCGTGTTTAGACTCAAACGCCGCGCGTAGTCCTCGACCGATGCTGATAGGACGCGGCCATGCCCCCGTTGCTGAATGTCGGCAGAAATCGCCACTAATCTCACAACGCCTCTGCCGTCGCCGAGATTGTCAAGCCGGGTTGTCCCTATGGATCGACCGTCTAGCTTCAAAAGCAATGGATGGTTTGCGGCGAGATATTCCCCCGGCCGCCTTTCGTCATAGCCGCTTCGCCCTCTCGCTTCCCACAAGATATGGCGGCGCAGCGAGTGATATTCCCGCCAATCGCTTTCGATTGTCACCTTCACCAGCCTATAGCTCATTCGCTCAGCTTACCATGGACGGCATGGGGCCGTTGTGAATATCGAGGTTTTTGCATCACCGATCTGAGCCAATCCGATCAGCGGCTTACGTGTTGCAAAAATCTGGCGCGAATGTCCGAGAACGGTCGAGAGCGGCGGTCCGACGACAGACTGGCCTATAGTGAGTACCGAGGAGTCGAGGACGACCGGCCTACCCGCCACCGTAGATTTCTTCGACCGTAATGACGAGGCCAGGCGGGTGCATCGTGATCGGGCCGCCCACGACGACCAGCGTGTCGATGCTGGCGCCATTTCGGCGGTGGTGCGTGATCATTCGCCTGATAGGGTGGATAATCAGATAATGCATGACCGACGGCACCCGGAAATAGTCGGCCAGCTTGCCGCCAGTGTCCGTTGAGGCCGTTCTGGGCGAGAGCACTTCCACGATGATGACCGGGTTCGGAGCCGCGATGGCGTCGTCGGCCATCGGCTTTCCGCAGTTCACCAGCGCGTCCGGCTCGTAGTCGCTGTCGCCGGTTTCCACCGTTGCGCCATCGGGCAAAGCCTGGCAGTCCACGCCAGCAGTCACGATGGCGCGGGTCAGCGTCCTATAGATGGCTCCCTTGACCCGAAGATGCGCGCCGCGTTCCGGCGCCATGGCCACGATGCGGCCGTCCACCCGTTCAAAGCGGCCCGTCGGCTGCGCTTCGCACCATCGCCTGAACTCCTCGCGTGAGTAGCGCCGCTCCGCCTCGGGAGACAAAAGGGTCATCGGGAACTCCGTAACGGTCAGCGTGGCTCAAGGACCAATATAGTCCGGCGGGCGTTGTCCCTCAAACCCGTCCGAGCCAAGCGTTTGGGCAATCACAGCCCGCGCCGCAGCAAATCCAATGCTGAACGCCCCCTGCAGCAAATACCCCCCGGTCGGCGCCTCCCAATCCAGCATCTCCCCCACCGCGAACACGCCGGGCAGCCGCCGCAGCATGAACCCCGCATCCAGCTCCGCCAACGCGATCCCGCCAGCCGACGAGATGGCCCGCTCAATCGGCCGGGTGCCCAGCAGCCGCAACGGCAGGGCCTTCACCCGCTCCGCAAGCGCCCCCGTTCCGCCAACCTCCCGCACCAACCCGGCGGCAGCCGGCGTCAGCCCGCCCCGGCGCAGCGCGTTCGCCAGCGACT
>CAXTTB010000226.1:0-6227 GCA_964246905.1 uncultured Acetobacteraceae bacterium
GGGCCGGGCGGGCGCATGAGGGGGGGCGAGCAGCAGATGCTCGCCATCGCCCGCACCCTGATGGGCAACCCGCGCCTTCTCCTGCTGGATGAGCCGAGCGAGGGCCTGTCGCCCTTGATCGTCGAGCAGATGGCAGCCGCGATCCAGACGCTGCGCCAGGAGGGCCTGAGCATCCTGCTGGCGGAGCAGAACCCGCACTTCGCGGCGGAGATCGCGACGCAGGCGGTGATCCTGGAAAGCGGGCGGGTGGCCTGGACCGGCGGCATGGCGGCGCTGCAGGCGGACAGCGGCACGTACGGGCGGTATCTGGCAGTGTGAGAAGGAGCATCCCATGGCGCAGGACACGACGACCGAGGTTGACCCCAACGCGAAGCGGCTGATCCGCAACATCGGGCTGCTGCTGTCCGGCGACACCGGGCGGCTGATCCTGGACGCCGATGCCGTCGCCGTGGGCGGGCGGATCACCGCGGTGGGGCGCCTGGCCGACCTCGACGCGGAGGGCGCCACCACCGTCATCGACGCGCATGGCTGCGCCCTGGCGCCCGGCCTGATCGACAGCCACGTCCACCCCGTCGCGGGCGACTGGACGCCGCGGCAGAGCCAGATGAGCTGGATCGAATCCACCCTGCACGGCGGCGTGACGACGATGGTTTCCTCCGGTGCCCCGGTGATCGGGCCGGGCATGGGGGAGCAGGACTTCAAGGACCTCGCCGACGCCGGGGTGCTGGAAGCCGACGCCGACCATTGCCGGCCACGTCAACGGCGGCCACACCGCCCTGCCCGACCGCGAGATCCGCTGCATCTGCGAGGGCTGCCGGCGCGGGCTGGAGCTGGTGCACAACGGCGACGAGCGTGCGGCGCTGTTCACCCTGCGGACCGTGCGGGAGATGGGACAGTCGGAGCGCGTGACCCTCGGCACGGACGGACCTGCCGGGTCGGGGGTGCAGCCGCTCGGCATCCTGCGGATGGTCGCGATGCTGTCCTCGCTCGACGACGTGGCGCCGGAGGTGGCGTTCTGCTTCGCCACCGGCAACACGGCGCGGGTGCGCGCGCTGGACGCCGGGCTGATCGAGGCGGGGCGGGCGGCGGACAATGTGCCGGAAGTGCTCGCGTGACCGCTGTGCCGAACGCCGGCATAAGCAGCGGTTTGGTCAGGTCCGGGCACAACTTTGGATAGAGTAGCCCCGCCAGCGTATAATACGCACGGCTCGGTTGAATGACCCTCATCCGGCGATGGGTCTCACCCATCAGCAGCCGCACACGGGTCGATCAATGGCGTCGCCCGTATAAGACCAATACCGCAAAGGTTTTGAAACCAGTTCATATGAAATTTGGTCATGAGCACGTGAAAGTGGTTCATGGCCGCGGGTGGGCAAAGTATCTAGGCGAGGTGCCGTTCACGCCTAAATGACCGGACATGGCAGGAGAGAGGCCGTCTTGGCGTTGATTATATCCATGGCGTGAGTCACGCATCGCCGCCCATGCAGGTGCAGTGCGGCAAACTTTGACGGGCGGGTGAAATGGTGAGCACAGCTTCGAGAAAAGGCCGGGCAGGCGCAACGCCAGTGGGACCGCCGCCCCGTGCGTCGGCCATGCACCGCCGGCTGACCCGATGCGGCTTGTTGGCAGCATCGCTGGCCCTGGCGGCGTGCCAGCCCGCGGTGCTCGACCCGGCGGGCCCCATCGCCTCGGCGAACCGCTCGATCCTGTTCGACTCCCTGTTGATCATGCTGGCCATCATCGGCCCGACCATCGCGGCGACGCTCGCGTTCGCCTGGTGGTTCCGGGCGTCCAACCCGCGTGCCCTGCGCCTGCCCGACTTCGCGTATTCCGGGCGCATCGAGTTGGTGACGTGGGCCATCCCGATGTTGACCATCACGTTGCTGGGCGGCGTGGCGTGGGTCGGCTCGCACGAGCTCGACCCGGCGAAGCCGCTCGAATCCAAGACGCCGGCGCTGGAGGTCCAGGTCGTGTCGCTGGATTGGAAGTGGCTGTTCATCTACCCGGACCAGCACGTCGCCAGCGTGAACCAGCTCACGATCCCGGCCGGCCAGCCCGTGCATTTCCAGCTCACCTCGGCCAGCGTGATGGACTCGTTCTTCATCCCGCAGCTCGGCAGCATGATCTACACGATGAACGGCATGGCGTCGAACCTCAACCTGCAGGCGGACAAGCCCGGCACGCTGTGGGGCCTGTCCACGCACTACAGCGGCGACGGCTTCTCCGACATGCACTTCGCGGTCAAGGCGATGGACGCCGGGGACTTCGCCCAATGGGTGGAAGCCACGCGCAAGGACGGCCCGGTGCTGGACGCCGCGACCTACGTGGACCTCGCCAAGCAGAGCATCAACGACCGCCCCTTCACCTACCGCGACGCCGACCCCGAACTGTTCCAGAAGATCGTCAGCCAGCAGATCGCGCCGGCACCGGGTCCGAAGGGATCGGGCGGCGGCCAGGCCGGGCAAGAGGCGGGCCTTGGCGCCGCCGTGGCGAAAACCGCCGAGGCCGATCCGGCCCTTCGCACAACAGGAGAGCATTAACATGTTGGGCAAACTCACCCTGGCGGCCGTGCCGCTGGATCAGCCGATCCCGCTGATCGCCGCCGCAATGGTCGGCGTCATCCTGATGGGCGTGCTCGGCTGGATCGTGGTGAAGGGCCACCTGCCCTATCTGTGGCGCGAATGGATCACCAGCGTCGATCACAAGCGGATCGGCGTCATGTACTGCCTGCTGGCGCTGGTGATGCTGCTGCGCGGCTTCACGGACGCGATCATGATGCGCTCGCAGCAGGCGCTGGCGTTCCAGGCGCCGGGCTACCTGCCGCCCGACCACTACGACCAGATCTTCTCGGCACACGGCACGCTGATGATCTTCTTCGTGGCCATGACCTTCATGGTCGGGCTGATGAACTTCGCGGTGCCGCTGCAGCTCGGCATCCGCGACGTGGCCTTCCCCACCCTCAACTCGGTCAGCTTCTGGCTGACGGCCACGGGCGCGCTCCTGGTCAACATCTCGCTCGTGGTGGGGGAGTTCGCCCGCACCGGCTGGCTGCCCTACCCGCCCCTGTCGGAGATCGCCTACTCGCCTGGTGTCGGCGTGGACTACTACCTATGGGCGCTGGAGATCTCGGGCGTCGGCACGCTGCTGTCGGGCGTCAACCTGGTGACGACCATCCTCAAGATGCACGCGCCCGGCATGACCTACCTGCGGATGCCGATGTTCTGCTGGACCTCGCTCGCCTCCAACCTGCTGATCGTGGCCGCCTTCCCCATTCTCACGGCCACGCTCGCGATGCTGCTGCTCGACCGCTACCTCGGCTTCCACTTCTTCACCAACGAGGCCGGCGGCAACGTGATGATGTTCATGAACCTCATCTGGGCCTGGGGCCATCCGGAGGTCTATATCCTGATCCTGCCGGCGTTCGGCGTGTTCTCGGAGGTGGTCTCGACCTTCTCGCAGAAGCCGCTGTTCGGCTACCGCTCGATGGTCATGGCGACCATGGTGATCTTCGTGCTCGCGTTCAGCGTATGGCTGCACCACTTCTTCACCATGGGCGCGGGCGGGGACGTGAACGCGATCTTCGGCATCCTGTCCATGATCATCGCCGTGCCCACGGGGGTGAAAGTGTTCAACTGGCTGTTCACCATGTATGGCGGGCGCATCAACTATGCGCCGCCGATGCTGTGGGCCATCGGCTTCATGGTGACGTTCGTGCTCGGCGGCACGACCGGCGTGCTGCTGGCGGAGCCGCCGGCGGACTTCGTGCTGCACAACAGCCTGTTCCTGGTGGCGCACTTCCACAACGTCGTCATCGGCGGCGTGCTGTTCGGCGCCTTCGCCGGCTACAACTACTGGTTCCCCAAGGCGTTCGGCTTCCGCCTCGACGAGCGGCTGGGCAAGGGCGCGTTCTGGTGCTGGCTCGTCGGCTTCTACGTGGCGTTCATGCCGCTCTACGTGCTGGGGCTGGAGGGCATGACGCGCCGGATGCAGCACTACGACGTGCCGGCCTGGCGGCCCTGGCTGCTGGTCGCGGCCGTGGGGGCGCTCATCATCCTGGCCGGCATCATCCTGCAGGTGGCGCAGCTCGTGGTCAGCATCCGCAACCGCGAGGAGTTGGCCGACCTGACCGGCGATCCCTGGAACGGGCGGTCGCTCGAATGGGCCACTGCCTCGCCGCCGCCGGCCTTCAACTTCGCCGTGCTGCCGGAGGTGACGGGCGAGGAGGCCTACTGGAGCATCAAGGAGCGGGGGCGCGAGCAGGTGCACGCAGAAGCGGAGCCGGAGTACGAGGAGATCGAGATGCCGCGGAACAGCCCGACCGGCTTCATCTGCGCGTTCTTCGCCACCATCATGGGCTTCGCGCTGATCTGGCACATCTGGTGGATGGTGGCCCTGGGCATGGTCGGCGCATTCGCCACCTTCGTTGTGTTCGCCTGGCGGAACCGGACGGAGTATGTCATCCCGGCGGCTGAGGTCGCGCGCATCGACCGGCTGCATCGGGAAGCGGTCGGCCGGGCCTACGCCAGCCTGCAGGCCGCCCAATGACCCCGCCCGTCAAGGATGCCCAGAGTGACGCTGGCCATGAGGGGCAGACGCAGGATCGGCCTGCGGCCCGCCATGGCTGGTGGAAGCCGGTGCTCGGCGGCGCCGTCGTGACGGCGGCCTTCCTGCTGCCGTTCCGGGCGCGGGAGGACGTGGCGGTTCCCGCCGGGCCTGGACCGCGAGGCCCATCGCCCGGCTTTCCGCCGGACGGGCTGCTCCCGGACGCCGGCGGCCGGACGCCGCCCCCGGCCCGCCCGGACCACAACCAGCTCGGTCATGGCGGAGGGTCCCAGGACCGGGCGCAGAACACGGAGCATGCGGAGCGCGGGCCGGTATCCAAGCGCATCATCGTCGGCTACGGCTTCTGGATCTTCCTGATCAGCGACATCATCATGTTCGCCGCGTTCTTCGCGTCCTACGCGGTCCTGTCCAAGGAGACAGCAGGCGGCCCGGGCGGACGGGAGCTGTTCGACCTCCGCAACACCGCGGTCGAGACCGGCTGCCTGCTGCTGTCGAGCTTCACCTGCGGCATCGCGACGGTCGGCCTGCAGACGCGCCGCGGCACCTGGTTCTACGGCGCGATGGCCGCGACCTTCGTGCTTGGCGCCGCCTTCATCGGCCTCGAGGTGCGCGAGTTCGCCGACATGGTGGCCGGCGGCAACGGCCCGCAGCGCAGCGCCTTCCTGTCGGCGTTCTTCACGCTCGTGGGTTGCCACGGCCTGCACGTGACCGCCGGGCTGCTCTGGCTGCTGACCATGATGGCCCAGGTGTTCGCCAAGGGCTACCGCGACGACATCCTCCGCCGCGTCCTGTGCTTCAGCCTGTTCTGGCACGCGCTCGACATCGTCTGGGTCGCGCTGTTCTCCGTGGTCTATCTGATGGGAGCCGGGCAATGAGCCAAGCCGCGCAAGACTACGACGCCGCCGCGCGTCGCCTGGACCAGCACGAAGGCGACCGGGCGCCCGGCGACGGGCAAATGGACCAGCACGACGCTTCGGAGGGCCTCCGCAGCTACGTCATCGGCCTGGCGCTCGCGGTGCTGCTCACCGGGGTGTCGTTCTTCGTCGCGGGCACCTCGCTCGTGTGGCAGCCCAGCATCCCCATCGCGATCTTCGTGCTCGCCCTGGCGCAGATGGGCGTGCACCTAGTGTTCTTCCTGCACATCACGACCGGGCCGGACAACGTCAACAACGTCATGGCGCTCGCCATGGGCGTGCTGATCGTCCTGCTGCTGATCGGCGGGTCGCTTTGGATCATGGGGCATCTGAACCACAACATGCTGCCCATGGACCGCGTGATGGATATGCAGCGGTGACGGGGGCGGCGCGACGCCCGGCTGTTTCACCGAGGATGCTGGCCGCTGCCCTGCTGCTCGCATCCGCCACCGGCGCCGGCGCCCAAGGACGGCGCAACGGCCCCGAGTGGGGCGGCCTGGACCATCAGCCGACCCAGTCGGAGGTGCTCCGGCGCGAAAAGCAGGCCGGGGTCCGGGCGCCCAAGCAGCAAGTGGACCAGAACAAGCGGGCCGTTGACCAGCTCGACCAGCAGTTGCTGCATGACGAGAAAGTGGACCCGCCGCGCGGCCCCGACGCGCCCGCCCCTCGTTGACGGCGCGGGCCGCGGCGGGCGGCTAGAGCATGTTCGGATCAAGTGGCTTCACTTGATCCGAACAAATGCTCGCAAAA
>CAXTTB010000227.1:0-6153 GCA_964246905.1 uncultured Acetobacteraceae bacterium
GGGCAGGGCTTGGCCCGATGCCGGCCTCCAGCGGCAGGGCCGCGCGCTCGCCGCACGCCGCGACGGCGCCCGCGACGGCGAGGATGACGGCTCCGGTGATGACGAAGAGGCGTGGGCGCATGGCGGAACCGCTTTGTTGCCGGGCCAGGATAGGGCGCGGGCCGCCGGGTCGGCAATGCTGTCCCACCGCCCAGCCCGGGCGGGGCGCTGCACCGCGGCGTGACCGAGGTCACAGCATCATTTGCCAGACCGGCCCAAACCACCGTCGGCGCAGCAGAACGCCACGCCATCCGATGCCAAGGAGACGCAGAGGAGCGAAACGAGGATGAACAAGCCCGCGGCCAGCAATCGCGGCGGCGGGCACGGCGGCGAGGTGCGCGGCGACGCGATGCGCCGCCGCTCCTCCATGTTCGAGGGCCGCTTCGGCCGCATGTTCCGCAACCTGCCCCCGGCCTCCTGGCCGGAGGGCGCGCTGCGCGCCCTGGGCGACGCGATGCTGGCGCCTCCGGAGGCGACGGACACCACGCCCCGGCTGCCCAAGGCCTCCCCGGAGACCGACGCCATCCTGCAGGACGACGAGGAGAACAGCGGCATCCCCTCCGGCTACACCTACCTCGGCCAGTTCATCGACCACGACCTCACCTTCGACCCGGCGTCGAGCCTGCAGCAGCAGAACGACCCGGACGGCCTGGTGGACTTCCGCACGCCCCGGCTGGACCTGGATTCGGTGTACGGCCGGGGTCCCGACGACCAGCCCTACATGTATGACGGCAACCGCTTCCGGCTCGGTCGGCCGCTGCTGGAGCTGGACCGGCCCAGCAAGCGCCGCGACCTGCCGCGCTACGAAGACGTCGAGACCCCATCCCGCGCCAAGCGGGCGCTGATCGGCGACCACCGGAACGACGAGAACGTCATCGTCGCGCAGATGCACGCCACCGTGCTGCAGTTCCACAACCGCCTGGCCGGCCTCAACCCGGGGCTGGCCTTCGCGGAGGTGCAGCAGCTCGTCCGCTGGCACTACCAATGGATCGTGGTCAACGACTTCCTGACCCGCATCTGCGGCGAGGCGGCGGTGGACGCGATCCTGCCCTTCCGGCAGGAGGACCGGCCCGCCTGGGAGAAGGAGCCGAGGCTGCAATTCTACCACCCTCGCCGCGACGCCTTCATGCCCATCGAGTTCTCGGCCGCCGCCTACCGCTTCGGCCACTCGATGGTGCGTCCGATCTACCGCCTGAACACCCAGCTCCACGGCGGCGACAAGCCGCTGATGGCGACGCCGGACGAGATCGGGCGCGGCCTGGGCGGGCGCTTCTTCATCTTCGCCGGCGTCCAGTCGCGCGGCCTCAACGGCTTCGATGCGTTCCCGGAGCAATGGGCCATCGACTGGAGCCTGTTCTTCGACATCGACGGCTCCGGCGGACGGGGCGGCGCCGGGCGGGTGCAGCCGGCCTACAAGATCGACACGTCGCTGGTGAACCCGCTCGGCTTCCTGCCCGAGTTCTCATCGACCGTGCCCCCTTCCCCGCCGCTCACCGTGGAGCAGCTCCAGGCCAAGCCGGTCGATCCCGTGCGCAGCCCGGCCAACCTCGCGGCCCGCAACCTGCTGCGCGGCATGGCGATGGAACTGCCGAGCGGGCAGGCGGTCGCCGACGCGATGGGCGTCCCGCGCGTGCCCGACGAACGGCTTTTCGTCGGCAAGGCCATCGTCGGCGAGCTGACGAAAGGCCCGAAGCTCACCGACATCGACCCGGGCTTCGCCGGCAACGCACCGCTCTGGTACTACGTGCTGGCGGAGGCGCAGCACGAATGGCTGCTCCGCGCCACCGCACCCGGCGGCAAGGGCAATGCGGAGCCGGTCCGGCTCGGCGCGGTGGGGGCAAGGATCGTCGCCGAGACGCTGATCGGCATGCTGGCCGCCGACGGACGCTCCTACCTGCGGCAGAACCCCAACTGGCAGCCGGTGGCGGGCGGGCAACCGATCCGCACGATGGGCAGCCTGCTCAAGTTCGCCTCCGGCTGACGGTCCCCCGAACGCCTCGCCGGCAGCCCGGCGCTACTCGGCGCCGGGCTTGTTGGTGAAGCGCGCGTTGCCCAGCCCGGTGCCGATGGTCATGACGCCCCACCGCTCCACCTCGCGCATGAACGGCACCTCGCTCAAGCCCTGCACGACGGCGTCGTTGTGCATCAGCACCGCCGTCTCATACCCGCCGATCTTCGGGATGGCGTCCCGCAGCAGTTGCGGCAGGTTGAAGCTCTTGTGCTCCCAGTCGCCGGGCAGGTTCTGCCCGCCCTTCTTGATCGACCCGTCCTCCCGGATCAGGCCGGGGCAGCCGATGCCGATGAACGGCGCCGGCTCCAGCCCCTGCTTGCCCGCCCGCTTGATGAGGCCCTGCAGCATATCGACCAGCCGCGCGACCGCCGTCTCCCGGTCCGGCTCGTCATCCGCGTGGCGCCACAGCTCCGACGCCGCGACGCTCGCCTTCGACAGGTCGGGCGCCTTCTTCGTGTTCAGCTCGACGATGCCGACCCGGATGTTGGAGCCGCCGATATCAACCGCCAGGATGCTGTCATGGCCCGAGAAGATCCAGGACGGCGCCAGATGGATGCAGCCGATCAGCCCGGCCTCGTCGGGATCGTGCCGGATCGGCTGCATCTCCACCTCGTGCTCCGAGCCTTTCAGCAGCACCGCGGTGCGCCCGATGGCCAGCTCGCCGATGCGGCTGTCGCGCAGGCCGCCGCCCACCACGATGCGCTGCGTGCCGCGCCATTCCTTGAGCCGCATGAAGCGGCGGATCACGGTCGCGAACTCCTGGGCGAACTCCTCGATGGTGCCGAGCACCACGCCCGCCGCCTCCGGATCGCCATCCAGCATCATCCGGTCGAGCTTCTTCTTGCTGATGTCCCGGCTCGGCGTGTCGCCCACCGGGTCGCCGTCCTCGTCGCGCACCCGCTCCCGCGCGTCGTCCAGGATGGCCCGGAACGCCCGCCCGCTGGCGCGGTCGCCGATGAAGCCGCCCTCGTCGCGCAGCTCGGCGTTGTAGGTGTCGATGTGCACGGCGGCGAGCTGCCCCGCGCCGTGGCCGGCGAGGCCGGGGCTTGGTGTCTTTGGCGTCGGCATGTGGAGGAGCCTAATGGTGAGGGGGGAAGCCTGTCCCATCGAACCCGGGCCGGGCATTAAAGTTCGATGTGATTCCCCTCCCGCCCGTGCGGATTGCCGGACGGCCGGCGCCTGCGGACGCCGGCAGCGCCGTCCGCGTCACTTGGCGCGGGTGAGTTGCCCCCGGATCTCGCCCGCCGGGTTGGCGGCGGTGTGCACGTTGGCATACCACTTGCCCGCCATCAGGTCGGCCATCTGCGCGTCCGTCAGCGTGGCGGTCCCCTTGATCGGGTCCGCCGGCGGCTGGAACGGCACGACGACCCCGGCGTTCGCCCCAGGCTCGGCCGGGCCGTGGAAGTGCGCCGCGGTCGCCGGGCCGGACAGCCCGGAGTACTCGACGTCGTAGGTCAGCATCTTCGTCGTGGTGTCCAAGGTGGCCGTGGCCGTCCCCGTGCCGGCGGTCGTCTTGGGCGGCACCTCGCTCGTGCCCGCCAGCGTGGCGCTGAACGGCACCGTTTCAGCGCGGGCGACGCCGCACGACAGGCACGCGACGCCCAGCAGCAGCATGAAACGCGGCATTCCACTCTCCCTTCGTCGTTGGGCCGTCAGCATGGACCGATTCCGCGGCGCTGTCAGCGGGCCGCGGCGGTGGACAACGGCCATGGCCGGGTGCTGGATACCGCAGCCTGGATTGACGGAGCACCGCCATGCCGCACGCCCCCACCGACGACCAGATCACGCTGTGGTACGAGGAAACCGGCGCCGGAACCCCGGTCATCTTCGTGCACGAGTTCGCCGGCGACATGCGGAGCTGGGAGCCGCAGATGCGGCACTTCGGCCAGCGGCGCCGGGCCATCGCCTTCAACGCCCGCGGCTACCCGCCCTCCGCCGTGCCGGAGGACCCGGCGCAGTACTCGCAAGGCCGCGCCGCGGACGACATCGCCGCCGTGCTCGACCACCTCGGCATCGGGCGCGCCCATGTCGTCGGCCTGTCGATGGGCGGGTTCGCCACCCTGCACTTCGGCTTCCGCCACCCGCAGCGCGCGCTGGCGCTCGTGGTCGCGGGCTGCGGCTACGGCGCCGAGCCGGCGCAGGCGGGCCGGTTCAAGGCGGAGGCCGCGACGATTGCCGAGACCCTGAAGCGGGACGGCATGGCCGCCTTCGCCGCGCGCTACGCCTACGGCCCGACCCGGGTGCAGTTCGAGAACAAGGACCCGCGCGGCTTCGCCGAGTTCGCCCGGCAGCTTTCCGAGCACAGCGCCCTCGGCTCCGCCAACACCCAGCTCGGCGTCCAGGGCGCGCGCCCGTCGCTCTATGACCTGCAGGAGCAGATGCGTGCGCTCACCGTCCCCACGCTGGTGCTGACGGGCGACGAGGACTGGCCCTGCCTGCAGCCGGCGCTGCTGATGAAGCAGGCGATCCCATCCGCGGCGCTGTCGGTGATGCCGAACTGCGGCCACACCATCAACCTGGAGGACCCCGACCAGTTCAACCACCTGGTCGGAGAGTTCCTGGCGCAGGTGGAATGCGGGCGCTGGCCGGTGCGGGACCCGCGCACGCTGTCGCCGTCCATCACCGGGATGGCGCCTTGACCGGAGCGGAGACCATGCGGACGGATTGGGATGTGGTCGTCGTCGGCTCCGGCAACGCGGCGCTCTGCGCGGCGATCAGCGCGAGGGAGCGGGGCGCCGACGTGCTGGTGATCGAGAAGGCCCAGCCGGACCTCGCGGGCGGCAACTCCAAGTACACTGCCGGCGCCATGCGCTTCGTGTACGACGGCCGAGGCGACCTGCTCCCGTTGCTGGAGGACCCGGACGACCCGCGCCTGCCGGACACCGAGTTCGGCGCCTACACCGCGGAGCGGTTCGCGTCGGACCTGCTGGGCTTCAACGACGGGCGGCCGTTGAGCCGCGAGCAGCAGACGCTGATCGCCGAAAGCTACAAGGCGCTGCGCTGGCTCGCCTCGCACGGCGTGCGCTTCGCGCCGATCTACGCGCGCCAGGCGTTCCAGCGGGACGGCAAGCACGTGTTCTGGGGCGGGCTGACGCTGGAGGCCAAGCACGAGGGCGTCGGCCTGGTGGAGGCGGAGCTGCGGGCGTTCGGGGCCATGGGCGGGGAGGTCCGCTACGACTGCGCCGCCGCCGACCTGCTGGTGGAGGACGGCCGGGTCGCGGGCGTGCGGACGGTGAGCGGGGCCGGGGACGCCGGGCTGCTGCGGGCCGGGGCGGTGGTGCTCGCCTGCGGCGGGTTCGAGGCCAACCCGGCGCTGCGCACGCGCCACCTCGGCCCCGGCTGGGACCGCGCCAAGGTGCGCGGGACGCCGCACAACACCGGCGAAGGGCTGGAAATGGCGCTCAGGCTCGGCGCGCGTCCGCACGGGCTGTACGGCGGCTGCCACGCGACGCCGATGGACCTGCACACGCCGGACTACGGCAACCTGGACATCCCGCACCTCGACCGGAAGAACTATCGGAAAATCTGCTATTTCCTTGGGGTGATGCTGAACGCTCGGGGCGAGCGGTTCGTGGACGAGGGCCGGGACTTCCGCAACTACACCTACGCGCAGTTCGGCCGGGCGGTGCTGGAGCAGCCCGGCCAGTTCGCCTGGCAGGTGTTCGACAGCAAGGTGGACCCGCTGCTGTACGGCGAGTACCGCTTCCACGACGCGCATTTCGTGCAGGCGGACACGCTGGACGGACTGGTCGGCAAGCTCGACGGGATCGAGGACCCGGCGGCGGCGCGGGCGACGCTCGACGCCTTCAACGCGGCGGTGATGCGGGAGGTCGCCTTCGACCCGAGCGTCAAGGACGGCAAGGGGACGCGCGGCCTCGCGCTTCCGAAATCCAACTGGGCGCAGGCCATCGACGTCTCGCCGTTCAAGGCCTACCCGGTGACGGGCGGCATCACCTTCACCTATGGCGGCCTGCAGGTGAGCGAAACTGGCGGGGTGGTGCACGAGAATGGCCACGACATCCCGGGCCTGTTCGCCTGCGGCGAGCTGGTGGGCGGCGTGTTCTTCAACGGCTACCCCGGCGGCTCCGGCCTCACCTCTGGCG
>CAXTTB010000228.1:0-6137 GCA_964246905.1 uncultured Acetobacteraceae bacterium
CGCGAAGTCGCGGCCGAACGCGCCATACAGCTCGTTGCCGAGCGGCGGACGCACGGTGCCGTTGACTTGCACGTCCGCGACGTAGCCGAGGTTGCCGACGGAGGCGAGCATCACGTCCGCCAGCGCCAGGGTCACTTCCTGGCCCAGCCCGGTCTGGCTGCGCATACGCTCCGCGGCGAGGAACCCCGTCGCCAGGTACAGCCCGGCCGCGATGTCCCAGGCCGGCAGCACATGGTTCACCGGCTCTCCGCCGCGCCCGGTCGCCATTGGGAACCCGCTGGCGCAGTTCACCGTGTAGTCGATGGCGGCACCGCCATCCGCATTGCCGAGCAAACGCAGCATAATCAGGCTGGCGTTGCGCTGCGACAAGGCGGCATAGCTCATCCAGCCGCTGGCCGGCAGGTTGGTGAGCAGCGCCGCGCCGCCTTCCTTCGGGGCGCAGATCAGCGCGCTGGCAAGCTCCTGGCCTTCCGGCGTGTTGAGCGCCAGGCAAACCGAGCGCTTGCCCTTGTTCAGGCTGGCCCAATACAGGCTCGTGCCGCCCGGCGCCAGCGGCCAGCGACCGATGTCGATGTTGCCGCCGATCGGGTCGATGCGGACGACGTCGGCCCCAAGCTGCGCCAGCGTCATGCCGCCCAACGGCGCCGCGATGAATGCGGACACCTCGACAATGCCCAAGCCGGCCAGCGGGCCGGTCACAGTCCGCACATCGCTTGCAGCGCAGGGTTCATCCGAACACGTCCCCGCCGCCAGCCGGCCCGCCGATCTCGAACGCCTTGATCGTCATGGAGATGAGGGCGTAGTAGCCGAGAATGCCCACCAGATCGACAACGCCGTGGCTGCCGAGCAGCTTGGCCGCCACTTCCCAGGTTTGCGGCGACACGGCCTGGGTTCGCAGCAGCTCCGTCGCGAAGTGGTAAACGGCCGCCTCATCGTCCCTGGCGAAGTCCGGTGCCGCGCCGACGCGGACGGCTTCCACCACGCTGGCCGGCAACCCGCCTTCAATCGCCATGGGGGCATGCGACCGCCATTCATACCCTGCACGCCAGTGCGCCGCGGTCACGATGATCGCCAGCTCGGACAGCCGGGCCGGCAGGACCGTGCCGAACCGGCAGTACGCCCCCAGCGCCTGGGCGTGTTCCGCCAAGCCGGGGTTATGCAGCCACACCTGCACCGGCCCGCGCACCACACCTCGGGGACCCGCCACGATGGCGTCGAACACCCGGCGCTGCGGTTCGGACATCGTTTCCGTGTCGAGTTCGGGGATTCGGGTCATGGCTGCCGGCTCACATCAGGCCGTACATTGTCTCGCCCGCCACGGGCAGCTTCACCTTCAGGATGACGCCCTGCTCGGCCTCCGTGACGTAGAGCGTCCGCCGGTCCGCGCCGCCGTAAGCCACGTTGGTCACGCGCAGCCCCGCACAGGACTTGATGCGGAACAGCGGCTCGCCCATCGGGCTGAACACCCAGACGGTGCCGAACCCGGCGTGCACCACGACGATGTTGCCATCGTGGTCCAAAGCCATTCCGTCCGGCCCCGCGGGGCTTCCGGACAGGCGGATGAACATGCCTGCCCGCCCGATGCCGGCATGGTTGGGCCGCAGCGGAAGCCTCACGACCGCGTTTGTCAGCGTGACGCCGACCAGCAGCACGGTCTCCTGCTTGTTCAGCACCAAGCCGTTCGGCCCCTCCATCCGGTCATACAGCAGGTCCAGCTCCCCGCTGGCCCGTAGCCGGTATACCCGTCCCGTCGGGTTGTTCAGCGCGCTTTCCCCGGGGTCGGTGAAGAAAAGGTCGCCGTTGCTGGCGAAGACCAAATCGTTGAGGGCCTTGAAGCCTTCCTGATGCGGGCGGTCCAGGACCACCGTCATCGCCGCAGTTTCCGGATCGAACGATAGGAGGCCGCGCCGCCGGTCAGTCACGAACAGCCGCCCATCCTTGTGCAGCTTCAAGCCGTTCGGGGTGCCGTCGTACTCCGTGAACACGGCCCATTCGCCGCCGGGCGATATCTTGAAGATGCGCCCATGCGCCACGTCCACGCAGAACAGGTTGCCGTTGCGGTCAAAGGACGGGCCTTCAAGGAACGAGTGCAGCGGCCCGGCGCCCCGATGCGCGACCCAGGACGATTCGCGCCGCGTGGCGTGCAGCCTTTCCGGAAGCGCCGTGAAGACCTCGGTTTCCAGCAGCGGGGGTGCCGCATACATCATCTCGCTCCGTCGCTTGGCTTGTCCGTCATGCCTTGATGAAAGGGCAATGGCCCTCGCCCAGAGGCCGAAAGGCGTCCTCTTTGGGCGTGGTCGCCACCAAGTCGTAGAAATCCCATGCATTCCTGCTCTCGGCGGGCGCCTTGACCCGGAACAGGTGCGCGTCCACCAGGTTCCGGCCATCCTCGCGGATTTGGCTCTGGCCGAACGCGTCGTCGTCGCCCGGGATGGACTTCATGCGCGCAACCGTCGCACGGCCGTCTTTCCTGGCCGCCTCGGGACCCACAGCGGCGATCGCCTTCAGGTAATGCAGGGTGGCGGCATACGCCCCCGCATGGTTCATGTTCGGGTAGGTTGCGACTTTCCTTTGCAGGAGGCGCTTCGTGAACGCCCGGGTCCGTTCGTTCAAATCCCAGTAGAAGCTCTCGGTCAGCAGCAATCCCTGGGCGTCGTCAAGCCCTATCGACTTCACGTCGGTCAGGAAGGACAGTGTCGCCGCGACCTTCATCTGCCGGCTGATGCCGAACTCATGCGCCTGCTTGATGGAGTTGATGCTTTCGGCGCCCCCATTGCACAGCGCCAGCACCGATGCGCCGCTGCTGCTCGCCTGCAGCAGCAGCGACGAGAAGTCCGAGGTGCCGGGCGACGGGTAAAGCACGGACCCGGCGATCCGACCCCCGGCCTTGGTCACGACCTGCGTCAGGCCTTTCTGCATCTGATGGCCGAAGGCGTAGTCGGCCGTGATGAAGAACCAGCTTTTCCCACCCGTCCCGACGACGGCTCCGCCCGTCGATTTTGCCAGCATCCAAGTGTCGTGCGTCCAATGGACGAAGTTGGGCGAACAGGACTCCGCGGTCAACGCATCCGTCGCGGCCGCGTTGGCGATGAACACCTTGTTCCGGTCCCGCACCACGGATTGAACGGCAAGGGCCAGCGAGGACAGCGTCGCGTCGAGAAGCAGGTCAACGCCGTCGTTGTCGAACCACCGCCTGGCAATGGCGAGCCCGACATCGGGCTTGTTCTGATGGTCGGCGGTGATCAGCTCGACCCTGAAGCCGTGTCCGGTGCCGAATTCGTCGATGGCCTGCTGGCAGCATGCGACCGCGGTCAGGCCGTTGTTGTCCCGGTAGTCGCCCGAAAGGTCGGTCAGCAGGCCGATGCGGATGACGGGGTCGGCCGCCATGACCCTGTGGGACGCCAGCGACGCCGGTCCCGCCGCCAGCAGCAGGCGGCGCCCGATCCCGTCCTTTTGCGTCGTCATTCCCTCACCTGGTTCCATTGCTGTCCGCCGACACTGCGCAGGGCCGCCTACAGACCCAGCAGGTCCGCAACCTTCTCGAAATCGGAACCCACCAGATCCCAGTCCTGCTCGGGCGCCAAATCGCTTGCTTGACCCGGCCCGTGCTCCTGGGGCCGTGCCACGAAGCAGGTCCGCATTCCGCAGCGCCGGGCGCTGCCCAGGTCGCTGTTGTGCGCGGATACGACGCACACCTCCTCCGGACGCATCGCCAAGACCTCTGCAGTCCGCAGATAGGCTTCCGGCGCCTGCTTGTAGGCGCGCACCACCTCGGCGCCGAGGATCACGTCCCAGCCCAGCCCAGCCCGCTTGGCCATGTTCGTGAGCAGGATGACGTTGCCGTTCGAATGCGGGGCGATGATGTAGCGCGCCTTCAACCGCGAGAGCCCGGCCACGGCGTCCGGCCAGGGCGGCAGCCGGTGCCAGGCCCGGGTCAGGTCCGCCAGCTCCGCCTCCGGCACGCGGCCGGCGTCGATGCCGAACGAGGCCAGCGCCGGGTGCAGCGTTTCGGCGTGCAGCGCGTCCAGGCGGGTGAATGGCCGCTTGCCGCAGCGCACGTCCGGCATCACCGCCAGGTAGTGGTTCCGCCACGCATCGGTGAACGCGACGGGGTCGAGGCCGGGCCGGCCATAACGTGCCAGGAACGGCGCCGCCTCGCGCGCGATGCCGCCGCGCCAATCCACGACGGTTCCGAAGACGTCGAAGACGAACGCCTGAACAGAGGTAGGATCCATGCAAGCAAACTGCCTTGTCGAGGTCGGGGCGCCACGCCCGTCAGGGGGTCGAAGCTACCCGCGGCTCGTTTCCGCCAGCAAATGCCAAGACGCTCTTTCTGTTATGCCGCAACGCCTTTGACCGCAGCACCGCCGGGCAGCGTCGGGTCGCGGCGTGTGCATGGCCGCAGCGCGCCGGCGGTCACGCGGCCAGGAGATTGCGGGCCGGTGCGAATGCGCCCAAACGTCGTTCCAAATGGGGAAAGCACCCCATCGGTCGCGTCGTGCCGGCGCATGGAGGCTTTCTGGCAGGCGTCCTGGGCCGGATGGCGGACGCGCCTTGCTGGCAAAGGGGGGAACAATGGATCTGAAGCGGCTTCGCACCTTCATGGCAGTGGCCGACCTCGGCAGCGTGACGCTTGCGGCGGAGCGGCTGCACATCGCCCAGCCGGCGCTGAGCCGCCACATCCGGCTGCTGGAGGACGAGCTGGGCGTCCGGCTGTTCGACCGGGACGGACGCGGCATGACGCTCACCTCCGCCGCAGAGCGGCTCCACGGCAGGATCAGCACGCTGTTCCGTGACCTGGAGGAGATGAGGGCGGAGATTTCGGGCCTGGCCGAGGAAGCGCAGGGCAGCATCGTAGTCGGTATGCCACCAACCTGCACGGAGGTGTTCGGCAGCTTGCTCGTCCGCCGCTTCCTGGTGGACTACCCGAGGATCTCGCTTTGCATCGTCACCGGGCTGAGCGGGCATCTGTTCGACTGGCTGCAGCGCGGCGACATCGACGCCGCGTTCATGTACGGGCCGCCGCAGAGCGAGAGCATCATCATCGAACCTCTCGCAACAGAGCAGCTTGCCTTGATCGGATCACCCCGCGGCGTCCTGCCGCCCGTTGCGGCGATTGATTTCTCGACAGCTGCGGGGCTGCCGCTGGTGCTTCCTGCGCAAAGGCACGGGTTGCGCCGGATGTTGGAAGCAGCCGCCTATGCCCTCGGCCATCGGCTCAACGTGCGGGTCGAGACGGATTCGCTTCGCATCCAGGTCGAGCTGGTCATCAACGAGCCGTTCTTCACCTTCATCGCCCGCAAGGCAGTCCAGCGCGACATCGACAACGGCGCGATTGCCGTGTGGGACATCACGAACCCGGCCTTGAAACGCGACCTGGTGTTCGCCGTCCCGGGCAACCGGCCGATCACCAGCGCCATGAGGATCTTCCGCGAGACCGTACGTTCGCTCGTCACGACCGATCTTTTGATGGGCGTCAGCGAGCACGGCCAGAAGCCATAAGCGCTGAATGCAGGACACGGCACCAGAACGGCGCAGCACACGCGCCTGATAGGCTCCCCACGCGTCCTCATTGATAGCTGAATGAACATTTTTGTATTTGTTCAAGGGCACGCCATTCCATAGCGTCATCCTCAAGGGAGAAGGCTGCACCAACGAAATCGCCGGGCGTGGCTCGAAGCCACCGGCCAGCGACAGAGGTTGAGGGCCGCTCAGAGACAACAATAAAAACTGAGGGGCGTACGTGTGTTGTCCAAGATAAGCGTTTCTGCAGTACTCGCCTGTCTCCTGTACTCCACCGCATCGTTCGCGGCCGCTGGCCCGCAGTTCAGCGGTCCCGTTGGCGCGACTGACCTGGGCAACGCATACCTGCCCGGCAAGGACGGGCTGTACATCGGCTTCACTGATTTCTTCGCCTATGCGGACCGGGCCTACAACAACCGGCACCAGCCGCAATCGGGGGCGGCGAACGGCAACGATGTCGCGCTGTACGGGCTCTACGTTTATCCTTTCAAGCTGCTCGGAGGGACGCTGGCTTCCGGCGTCAACGTCGCTTACCAAACGAGCACGTACGTGACCATATCCGGCGTCGGCAACCAGTCCGCATCCGGCTGGCGGGACCTTTACGTCGATCTGAT
>CAXTTB010000229.1:0-2087 GCA_964246905.1 uncultured Acetobacteraceae bacterium
CCCCCCCGCCCCCCGCCGCGGCGCCCAGCCCGGTCGCCAGCACCACCCCCAGGCAGCCCGCCATGAACAGCTCCGGGCGGCGGGTGCGGGCGACCCCGCGGAACAGCGGGCGCAGCGCCAGCCGGCCCAGCCCGACCAGGCCGACCACCGCCGCCAGCGCCTGCCCGACCGCCAGTGCGAACGCGCCCCATCCCGCCGCGCCGTCCCGGCCCAAGACGCCCAAGGTGAACAGCACCGGCACCACGGCGAGGTCCTGGAACAGCAGCACGGCGAAGCTGGCGCGTCCGATCAACCCCGTGACCCGGCGCTCATCGGCCAGCACCTGCGCCACCACCGCGGTGGACGACATCGCCAGCGCCAGCCCGATCACCGCCGCCCCCTTGGGCGCCACGCCGAGCAGCGCGGCACCGCCGCCCACCAGCAGCGCGCAGGCGGACACCTGCAAGGCGCCCAGCCCGAACACCAGGCGCCGCATGGTCACGATGCGCTCGAACGACAGCTCAAGCCCGATCATGAACAGCAGCAGCACCACGCCCAGCTCGGACACCGCGGCGATGCGCTCCCGGTCAACCATCGTCACGGCCGACAGCCACGGCGCCCGCCCAGCCAAGGCGCCCAGGCCGGACGGCCCCAGCAGCACGCCCACCAGCATGAAGCCGAGCACCGTGCTGATCCGGATGCGGTGGAACAGCGGGATGACCACGGCGGCGGCGCCCAGGATCACCAGCGCCTCCCGCATCGGGCCGCCAAGATGGACCGCCTCTCCCCCTCCCATGCCCGCCTCCTTTCGCTGTAGCTTAGGGGAGATCCAGCCGGGCTGCGGCAAAAACGGCCATGCCGGCGCCAAGGAGGCTTCCGAGAATGCGCCTGCTGCCCGATGACGTGCTGCTCGTGGTCGATGTGCAGCGGGACTTCCTGCCCGGCGGCCCGCTGGCGGTGCCCGACGGGGACGCCGTGGTCGCGCCCATCAACCGGCTGGGCACGCTGTTCGACCACGTCCTGCTGACCCAGGACTGGCACCCAACCGATCACGTGTCGTTCGCCGCCAACCATCCCGGCCGGGCGCCGTTCGAGCGGATCGATCTGCCGTATGGGCCGCAGGTGCTGTGGCCCATGCACTGCGTGCAGGGCAGCGACGGCGCCGGCTTCGCGCCCGGCCTCGACCTGCCGCACGCGGAGCTGGTGATCCGCAAGGGGTTCCGCCCCGCCGTGGACAGCTACTCCGCCTTCACCGAGGCGGACGGGCGCACGCCCACGGGCCTCGCCGGCTACCTGCGGGAGCGCGGCCTGCGCCGGCTGTTCCTCGTGGGGCTGGCGACGGACTTCTGCGTGGGCTGGAGCGCGATGGGCGCCGCATCCGCCGGGTTCGAGGCGCATGTGATCGAGGATGCGTGCCGGGCCATCGACATGGGTGGATCGCTCGACCAGGCCTGGCGGGCCATGGGCGGGGCGAAGGTCGGGCGCCTCGGCAGCCACGCCTTGCAGCCGCGGGCGTAGCCGAGTCAGGCCGGGCCGGGCGTCTCAGCAGGATCGGACCACCCATGCTCCTCACCCTCGCGGTCCTGCTGGCGACGGCGGTTCTCCTGGTGCCGCTGTCGCGCCGCTTGGGGCTGGGCAGCGTGCTGGGATACCTCGCGGGCGGGGCGCTGATCGGGCCGTCCGGCCTGCGCCTCATCACCGACGTGGGCGAGATCGCCAGCGTGTCCGAACTCGGCGTCATCATGCTGCTGTTCCTGATCGGCCTGGAGGTCCGGCCGCAGCGTCTATGGGTGATGCGGCGCGCGGTGTTCGTGCTCGGGCCGGCGCAGGTCGTCGTCACGGGCGCGGTGCTCGCGGCCGCGGCGCACTGGACCGGATTGCCCTGGCCGGCCGCGGTGGTGATCGGCGCCGGCATCGCCTTGTCCTCGACCGCCATCGTCCTGCCGCTCCTGGCCGAGCGCGACCTGCTCGGCACGCCCTCGGGCCGGGACACGTTCGCCGTGCTGCTGTTCCAGGACCTCGCCTTCATCCCGCTGGTCGCCGCCGTCCCGCGGGGGGCGGGGGGGGGGGGGGCGGCCCCGCAAGGGGCGTGGGGGGGGGGGGGCCGG
>CAXTTB010000229.1:2097-6134 GCA_964246905.1 uncultured Acetobacteraceae bacterium
GCCCCATCATGTGCCGTGGCTGCAGCTTGCCCGCGCGGCTGGCGCCATCGCCGTCATCCTCGTCGGCGGGCGTTTCCTCGTCCGGCCCGCGTTCCGCGCCATCGGCGGCGCGCGCACGCCGGAGGTGTTCACGGCGCTGGCGCTGTTCGTCGTCGCCGGGTCGGCGGCGTTGGCGAGTGCGGCCGGGCTGTCCACGTCGCTCGGCGCGTTCATCGGCGGCGTGCTGCTGTCCGACAGCGAGTACCGGCACGAGGTGCAGGCGGATGTCGAGCCGTTCGAGGGCCTGCTGCTCGGCTTCTTCTTCCTGTCGGTCGGCATGTCGGCGAACCTGGGCCTCGCGGTGCGGGAGCCTGGGCTGTTCGCGATGATGGTGCCCGGGGTGATGCTCGTGAAGGCCGTCGTGGCGTTCGGCCTCGGCCGTTTGGGCGGGCAGTCGGGCCGGGCGGCGGTGCGCTTCGCGCTGGCCCTGCCGCAAGGGAGCGAGTTCAGCTTCGTGCTGTTCTCGGCGGCCGTCGCCGCGGGCGCGTTGTCGCAGGCGGCCTACGACCGGGCGACGCTGGCCATCGCGCTGTCCATGGCCGCGACGCCCTTGGTGTTCGCGGCCTCCGAACGCTTCGTCGTGCCCCGGCTGCAGGCGCCGGCGAAGCGCGCCTACGACGCGATCCAGGACGACGGCGCGCCGGTCATCATCTGCGGCTTCGGCCGGGTCGGCCAGATCGTGGGAAGGGTCCTGCGGATGCGCGGCATCGCCTTCACCGCGCTGGAGCAGGACACGGAGCAGGTCGAGGTGATCCGCCGCTTCGGCAGCAAGGTGTATTACGGCAACCCGTCGCGGCCCGACCTGCTGCGTGCGGCGGGCGCCGAGCGTGCGCGCCTGCTCGTCGTGGCGCTGGACGACATGGAGCAGACGCTCCGGGTGGTCGAGGTCGCCCGGCGCACCTTCCCCCACCTCCGCGTGCTCGCCCGCGCCCGCAACCGGCGTCATGCCCATTTGCTGATGGACCGCGGCGTCGGCCGCCTGGTGCGCGAGACGTTCCACTCCAGCCTCCGGCTGAGCGAGATGGCCTTGGAGGATCTCGGCGTCCCGTCAGAGGAGGCGCGGCGGGCGGTGGCGCTCTTCCGCGACTACGACGAGAAATACCTGATCGACAGCTACGCCTTCTATGAAGACGAGCGGCAGTTGATCCAGGGCGCCAAGCAGGCGGCCGAGGAGCTGTCCGGGCTGTTCGAAGCGGACCAGCGGGAGCGGCAGGGTGGGGCGGCGAGGAAGAGGGGGGCGACGGGCAGCTAACGGATTGTCTTGCAAAGCATTTCCGCACGCCACGGTTCTAAATATATGGCATCTTCAACTTGAGCGGAATGCGGTTGACATGGCCAGGTTGTCGTCCGTGTCGCAAAAATCATAACCGTTGCTTCATCATTATCCGTTACCATCATAGGTGTCGCTGCAAACGGATTGGGCACATGAAGATTGTTGGCTGCGTGCTGGACCAACACGACCTGCGGCTGCTTGCGGTCGCGGCGTTCATGTGCGCCCTGGCCTGCTTGACGACCTGTGCCCTGCTTTACCGTGCCCGGGCTGCGGACGGGCGGGTCCGGATCGCCTGGACAGTGCTGGCCGCGGGCGAGTTCGGCGGCGGCGTGTGGTCGCTGCATTTCGTCGCCATGCTCGCCTACATGCCGGCGCTGCGGATCGGCTTCGCGGCGTGGCCCACGGCGCTCTCGGTCGCCGCGGCAGCGATCGGCGCTTGGGCGGCCTTCTCCGTCGTGCTGATCCCGCGGCAATCGACGGCCAAGTTGGCGCTGGCGGCCGGCTTCCTCGTGTGCGGCGTGGCTGTCATGCATTACACTGGCGTGAGCGCGATGCGCGTGCCGGGCACGCTGACGCTGGACCCAGGCGGGGTGGCCTGGTCGGTGGCCGCATCCGGTGCAATCGCCCTGGCCGCGGTCCGGCGTCTGCGGGCGCTGGATACGCCCGCGCAGTTCGCCGCCGCGGCGGCGCTGCTCGCGCTGGCCATCTTCGCCCTGCATTTCCAGGGCATGTCCGCCATCGACCTGCAACTGGGCGGGCCGGCGGCAAGCACTGCCGGCGAGCTCGAGGCCGTGACGCTGGCGGCCTCCGTCGCGGTGGTCAGCATCGCCCTGCTCGCCGTCGGCCTGGCCCTGACGGTGATGGACTGGCACCTGTCGCAGCGGCAGTCGCAGGAAAAGGAGCGGCTGCGCCAACTGGTCGGCATCTCGTTCGAAGGCCTGCTGATCGAGCGCGACGGGGTGGTGCTGGACGTCAACGAGCGGCTGTGCGAGCTGGCGGGCCGTGACGCATCCTCGCTGATCGGGCAGCCTCTCGACCGCCTGGCGCTCAGGCCTGCCGCGCAGGACGGCACGGGCGCGCCATCGCAGGAACAGCACCTGCTTCGCAGCGACGGGGGCCTGGTCCCGGTCGAATGCCTTGTCAGGCCCGTCACTTATGAGGGCCGTCCCGCGAACGCCATCGCCCTGCGCGACCTGACCGACCGGCACAGCAGCGAGGCCGCGCTGATCCGCATGGCCCATCACGATCCGCTCACCGGGTTGCCCAACCGCCTGCTGCTCGACAAGCGCATGACGGAGAGCCTGGCCGCGGGATCAGCGGCCGGCAGGTCCGTGGCGGTGCTCTGCCTGGACCTCGACGGCTTTAAGTCGGTGAACGACCTGCATGGCCACGCCGTCGGCGACGAGCTGCTGATCCAGGTCGCGCGGCGCCTCGAAGCGGAGCTGCGGGAAGAGGACACGCTGGCCCGGCTGGGCGGCGACGAGTTCGTCGTCGTGGTGCCGGCCAAGCCCGGGTCGCACGACGCGCTTGCGGACCGGCTCGTCCGCACCCTGTCGCAACCGTTCGTCGCGGCGGGGCAGCCGGTCGTGGTCGGCGCGTCCATCGGCATCGCGCTCTGCCCGGCGCACGCGCGGGACGGCGCCGAACTGCTGCGCTGCGCCGACATCGCGATGTACTGCGCCAAGGATGCCGGGCGGCACACCTTCCGCGTGTTCGATCCCGCCATGGACCAATTCATCCAGGACCAGCAGGCGCTGGAGCGCGACCTGCGCGAAGCCATGGAGCAGGACACGATCTCGCTGCACTACCAGCCTTTGGTGAATGCCATGACGGGCTGCATCGAGGGCTACGAGGCCTTGCTGCGCTGGCAGCATCCGACCCGCGGCATGGTGCCGCCGTCCGTGTTCGTGCCGCTTGCGGAAGAGAAGCAGTTGATCCAGCCGCTGGGCCGCTGGGTGCTGGAAACCGCCTGCCGCGAGGCGGCCGGCTGGGAAGCGCCGCTGCGGGTCGCGGTCAACCTGTCGCCCCGGCAGTTCCGGCACGCCGACCTGCCGGACTACGTCTTCGACATGCTGCGCCGCACCGGCCTGCCCCCGGACCGGCTGGAGCTTGAGGTGACGGAGGGCGTGCTGATCGACGATCCCGACCACGCCGTGCACATGCTGTCCACCCTGCGCGCGGGCGGGGTGCGGGTATCGCTTGACGATTTCGGGACCGGCTACTCGTCGCTCAGCTATCTCCGGCGCTTTCCGCTCGACAAGATCAAAATCGACAAGTCGTTCGTGGACGGCCTGGCCGGCAGCGATCCGCAGTCCGCATCCATCGTCGCCGCGCTGATCGCGCTGGCGCACACCTTGGGGCTGAGCGTCACGGCCGAGGGCGTGGAGACCGTGGAACAGTTGCAGGAACTGCAGCGCCGGGCCTGCAACCAGGTGCAGGGCTACCTGCTCGGCAAGCCTTCGCGGGAGCGGTTGACGGGCATGAGCGTGGCTGTCGGCCAGGCCAGCCCGGTTTCGTGACCGCCAGAAAATACGCCCGACAGATGGCCGGACGCGGCCCCGCAAAGGGGGCAGCGCCCGGCGCAGCCTGAAACGCCGTTGTACCAGCAACCCTTTGGGCTGACTGGTAAGTGCGCGGGGTTGGTGAGGCGGCCGTACGCCAAGAACGACTCTGATACCAGCCGCCCCAAAGGGCGTCTGGTATTAGGCCGCCCGCCGCCCGCTCG
>CAXTTB010000230.1:0-6122 GCA_964246905.1 uncultured Acetobacteraceae bacterium
GACGGCGACCAGGATGGCCAGTTGCGCCCACGGGGGGAACCAATCCGGCAGCGGCAGGGGCGATGTCATGCGCTGGTTCTAGCAAGAACGCCGCCCCTCTGCGATGCTGCAATCAACGGAACATCCCCACTCGAATCGCCCGGCCCCTAATCTCATAGGCCCCTCAACTTCATAGGCCCCATGCCGCCATGCTGCTTCTGATCCCAGGACCCGTCACCACCCACCCCGCCGTGCGCGCCGCGGCGGCCCTGGACTATGCGCCCTGGGACCTGGAGTTCCGCGGCCTCCTGGCCCGGGTGCGGGAGCGCGTGCTCGCCATCGCCGGCGGGCGTGCGGGGGAGCACGCGGCGCTGCCGTTGCCGGGCAGCGGCCATTTCGCGGTGGAGGCCGCCATCCGCACCTTCGTGGCGCCGGCCGGGACGATCCTGGTGCCGATGACCGGGCAGTACGCCGACCGCCTGGTGCGGCTGGCGACGGAGGCGGGTCGCCGGGTCGCGACACTCCCCGTGCCGCCGACGGAGCGGGTCGATCCCGCCGCGGTGCAGGCGGCGCTGGCGGCCGACCCGGCGATCAGCCACCTCGCCGTCGTGTACAGCGAGACCGCGACCGGGATCGTGCACGACGCGCCGGCCTTGGCCGAGGCCGCCGGGCGGGAAGGCCGGCGGGTGCTGATCGATGCCATCTCCGCGTTCGGGGCCATGCCGCTGGACATCGGCCGCCTGCCGATGGTGGACAGCATCACCTTCACCGCCAACAAGTGCATCGAAGGGCTGCCCGGCCTGTCGCTGACGGTGGCGCGGGTGGACAGCCTCCGGGCCGGCGCCGGGCGGGCGGCGAGCTGGTCGCTGGACCTCGCCGACGTGTATGAGCTGGGCGAGCGGTCGGGCCGGGGCAGCCACCGCTTCACCCCGGCGGCGCAGGCCATCGCGGCGTTCGCCGTGGCGCTCGACCGCTTCGACGCGGAGGGCGGGCAGCCGGCGCGGCTCGCGCGCTACACGGCCAACATGCGCGTGCTGTACGACGGCGTGCTCGGCCTCGGCCTGCGTCCGCTGTTGCCGCCGGGCATCCAGGGGCCGGTCGTCGTCAACGTCGCGGCGCCGGACGACCCGGCCTGGAACCTGCAGGCCTTCGTGGACCAACTGAAGGCGCGCGGGGTGCTGATCAGCAACTTCCACAACACGCGGGAACCGAGCTTCCGGGTCGGCTGCATCGGCGCGGTCACGCCCGGGGACATGCAGGGCGCGGTGAGGGCCATGGGCGACGCCATGGCGGCGCTGGGCGTGCATTCCCGGAAGGCGGCCTGATGCTCACGGACCTGAAGATCGCCCGGGCCGCGACGCTGCGCCCGATCCGCGAGGTGGCGGAGGCCGCCGGCATCCCCGCCGAGGCTTTGGAGCCGTATGGCCGGTTCAAGGCGAAGATCGGCCTCGATTTCATTGCAACCCAGGAGGGCCGTCCGGACGGCGCGCTCGTGCTGGTGACGGGCATCAGCCCGACCGCGGCCGGGGAGGGCAAGACCACCACGACCATCGGGCTGGGCGACGCGCTGAACCGCATCGGGCGCCGGACGATGATCTGCCTGCGCGAGCCGTCGCTGGGTCCGTGCTTCGGCGTGAAGGGCGGCGCCACCGGCGGCGGCCGGGCGCAGGTGGCGCCGATGGACGAGATCAACCTGCACTTCACCGGCGACTTCCACGCGATCACCTCGGCGAACAACCTGCTGGCGGCGCTGCTCGACAACCACCTGTACTGGGGCAACGCGCTGGGCATCGACCCGCGCCGGGTCACGTGGCGGCGGGCGCTCGACATGAACGACCGGGCGCTGCGCGGCATCGTGAACGGGCTTGGGGGTGCTGCCAACGGGTCGCCGCGGGAGGACAGCTTCGACATCACCGTCGCGAGCGAGGTGATGGCCGTGTTCTGCCTGGCGCGGAACCTCGCCGACCTGCAGGACCGGCTCGGGCGCATCCAGGTGGCAGGGCGTCGGGACGGGTCGGCGGTGACGGCGCGGGACCTGCAGGCGGACGGCGCCATGGCGGCGCTGCTGCGGGACGCGCTGGCGCCCAACCTGGTGCAGACGCTGGACGGGTCGCCGGCGCTGATCCATGGCGGGCCGTTCGCCAACATCGCCCACGGCTGCAACTCGGTGATGGCGACGAGGCTCGGCCTCAAGCTGGCCGACGTGGTGGTGACGGAGGCCGGGTTCGGCGCCGACCTGGGCGGCGAGAAGTTCCTCGACATCAAGTGCCCGTCCGCTGGGCTGGCGCCGCGCTGCGCGGTGATCGTGGCGACGCTGCGGGCGCTCAAGATGCACGGTGGCGTGGCGAAGTCCGATTTGGGACGGGAGGACCCGGCGGCGGTGGAGCGCGGCCTGGCCAACCTGGCCCGGCATGTCGAGAACCTGCAAGGCTTCGGCCTGCCCGTCGTGGTCGCGCTCAACCAGTTCGTCTCGGACACGCCGGCCGAGTTCGCGGTGGTCGAGGCCGCGATGCAGGGGCGCGGCGTCGAGACGGTGCTGTGCACGCACTGGGCGGACGGCGCGGCAGGGGCGGAGGCGCTGGCCCACGCCGTCCTGGCCCGGATCGACGGCGGCGGGGCGCAGTACAAGCCGCTCTACCCTCCGTCCCTGGGGCTTGCGGACAAGATCCGGACGGTGGCGCAGACAATCTACCGGGCAAGCGGCATTGCCATGGCGCCCGCGGTGGCCAAGCGGCTGCAGAGGTTCGAGGCGGCGGGCTACGGCGATCTGCCCGTCTGCATCGCCAAGACCCAGTACAGCTTCAGCGCCGACCCGACCGTCATGGGGGCGCCGGTGAACCATGTGCTGCCGGTGCGCGAGGTGCGGCTGTCCGCAGGCGCGGGCTTCGTCGTGGCAGTGTGCGGGGACATCATGACCATGCCGGGCCTGCCGCGGGTGCCGGCCGCAAACTCGATCCGGTTGGGCGCGGACGGGATGATCGAGGGGCTGTTCTGACGGCTGGGAAAACCCCTCAGCGCGTCGGGCGCGGCGGCGTCGAGGCGTAGTCGTAGAAGCCCCGCCCGGCCTTGCGGCCCAGCCAGCCCGCCTCGACGTACTTCACCAGCAACGGGCAGGGGCGGTACTTGCTGTCCGACAGCCCCTCGTACAGCACCTGCATGATGCTGAGGCAGGTATCCAGCCCGATGAAGTCGGCCAGCTCCAACGGCCCCATCTTGTGGTTGGCGCCCAGCCGCAGCGCGCTGTCGATCCCGACGACGCCGCCGACGCCTTCGTACAGGGCGTAAACCGCCTCGTTGATCATCGGCACCAGGATGCGGTTGACGATGAAGGCCGGGAAGTCCTCGGACACCGCCGTGGTCTTGTCGAGCCGGGCGGCCAGGGCCTGCACCGCCTGGAACGTCGGCTCGGACGTCGCGATGCCGCGGATCACCTCGATCAGCTTCATGACCGGGACCGGGTTCATGAAGTGCATGCCGATGAACTGTCCCGGCCGGTCGGTGCTGGCGGCCAGGCGGGTGATGCTGATGCTGCTGGTGTTGCTGGCCAGGATGCAGGACAGCTTCAGATGCGGGGTCAGGGCGCGGAAGATGGCGCGCTTGACCTCCTCCTTCTCCGTCACCGCCTCGATCACCAGGTCGGCGTCGGCGAAGGCCGCGTAGTCGCCGCTGGGCACGATCCGCGCCAGCGCGTCCGACTTCTGCCCGGACGTGATCGCTTCCTTGGCGACCTGGCGGTCCATGTTGCGCGCCATCGCCGCCATCGCGCGGTCGAGCGCGTCCGGCTTGGTGTCCAGCAGCACGACAGGCAGCCCGGCCAGCGCGCAGACATGCGCGATGCCGCTGCCCATCTGCCCGGCGCCGACGACGCCCACCGCCCGCACGTCTGGCGGGGTCGTCTGCTCCGGGCCTGTGCTCAAGAAGCCCGTCCCAGCTCCGCCTCAAGCTCCGGCAACGCGGTGAACAGGTCGCCGACGAAGCCGTAATCCGCCACCTGGAAGATCGGCGCGTCCTCGTCCTTGTTGATCGCGACGATGACCTTGCTGTCCTTCATGCCGGCCAGATGCTGGATCGCGCCGCTGATGCCGACCGCGAGGTAAAGCTCCGGCGCCACGATCTTGCCGGTCTGCCCGACCTGGTAGTCGTTCGGCACGTAGCCCGCATCGACCGCCGCCCGCGACGCGCCGACAGCCGCGCCCAGCTTGTCGGCAATCGGCTCCAGCAGCTTGAAGTTGTCGCCGTTCTGCATCCCGCGCCCGCCGGAGATCACGATGCGCGCCGCGGTCAGCTCCGGACGCTCGCTCTTGGACAGCTCGGCCGAGACGAAGCGCGAGGTGGAGGGTGCGTCCGGGGTGGACACCGGCTCGATGGCGGCGTTGCCGCCCTCCGCCGCCACCGGGTCGAAGCTCGCGGCGCGGACCGTCATGACCTTCTTGCTGTCGGAAGAGGCGACGGTCGCCATGGCGTTGCCCGCGTAGATCGGACGGACGAAAGTGTCGGCATCGACGATCCCGGCGATGTCGCTGATCGGCTGCACGTCCAGGAGGGCGGCGACGCGCGGCATCACGTTCTTGCCGGTCGCCGTGCTGGCCGCCATGATGTGGTCGTGGTGCCCGGCCATCGACACCAGCAGCGCCGCCAGCGGCTCCGCCAGGCTGTGCGAATAGGCCGGGCCGTCGGCGACGTGCACCTTGGTCACGCCGGGCAGCTTGGCGGCGGCGGCGGCGGCGTCGCCCACGCCCTCGCCGGCCACCAGCACGTGCACCTCGCCCAACTGGGCGGCGGCGGCGACGGCGCTGCGGGACGGCTGCTTGATTTGGCCGTGGTCATGGTCGAGCAGGACAAGCGACGCCATGTCAGATCACCTTCGCTTCGGTTCGCAGTTTCTGCACAAGCTCGGCCACCGAACCCACCTTCACGCCGGCGGTGCGGCGCGGCGGCTCCGCCACCTTCACCAGGCGCAGCCGGGGCGCCGGGTCCACGCCGAGGTCGGCGGGCTTGACCGTCTCGATGGGCTTCTTGCGCGCCTTCATGATGTTGGGCAGGCTGGCATAGCGCGGCTCGTTCAGGCGCAGGTCCGTGGTGACGATGCAGGGCATGTCCAGCTCCAACGTCTCCAGGCCGCCGTCGATCTCCCGCGTCACCACCAGCTTCTCGCCCTCGATGGACACCCGGCTCGCGAAGGTGCCCTGCGGCCAGCCCAGCAGGGCGGCCAGCATCTGCCCGGTCGCGTTCATGTCGTCGTCGATGGCCTGCTTGCCCATGATGATGAGGCCGGGCTGCTCCTTGTCGGTCAGCGCCTTGAGCAGCTTGGCGACCGCCAGCGGCTGCAGCTCCACGTCCGTCTCCACCAGGATGCCGCGGTCGGCGCCCATGGCGAGCGCCGTGCGGATCGTCTCGGCGCAGGCGGCGATGCCCATGGACACCGCGACGATCTCGGTGGCGACGCCCTTCTCCTTGAGCCGCACCGCCTCCTCGACGGCGATCTCGTCGAAGGGGTTCATCGACATCTTCACGCCCGCCGTCTCGACGCCGGAGCCGTCCGCCTTGACGCGCACCTTCACGTTGTAATCGACGACGCGCTTGACGGGGACGAGGAGCTTCATGGGACTGCCATTGTGTTATGAATGGGGGGCGCGCACGCCGGGCGAGGCCAGGCCGGGCAGCCCGCCACGGCACGGCAAAAACCGGCCAGACCTTATGGGACAGGCTGTTGGAATGTCAAACAGTACTGGGCGGGCCATCAGCCCCGCAGCAGCGAAAGCAGGATGACGAACAGGACCAGCGCCACGGCCTGCAGCACGACGCGCCAGCGCATCAGGGTGTTGGACAGCCGGGCGTTCTCCCCGCCGCGCGCCAGGCCGACCAGCCCGGCGAACAGCACGCCCACCGTCCCCAGCATCGCCAGGCCCACCAGGACCGTCAGCAGCGTCGTCATCGGCAGCACCAAATCATGACATGAAGCTGGGCGTTGTATCGGCAATGTCATCCCCGGCCCGCCACGCAAGGCAACGGTCGGCCGGCATTGACACGGTTTGCCCAGGGGTGTTCGACCTTCCGCATGTATCCGCGCCTGCTGCCCATGATCCTGCTGCCGGTCCTTGCGCTGGGCCTCGCGTCGCCCGGGCGCGGCCAGACGTTGGAAG
>CAXTTB010000231.1:0-6097 GCA_964246905.1 uncultured Acetobacteraceae bacterium
GCTGGGACCAGAGGCCCCAGTGGGGTCCAGGGGCGAAGCCCTTGGCCTTCCTCCAAACACGACAGCCCAATCGGCTGTTGCCGGACACTTACGATCGGCGCACGGTACGAATACGTGCCCGCAGAGGCCCGCAAGGAGGCGACATGACCCCGTCCCGGCTGCGTTTCGGCATCTTCCTGGCCCCATTCCACAAGCCAGGCGTCAACCCCACCCTGGCGTTGGAAAGCGATTTCGAGCTGGTGCAATGGCTTGACCGCTGCGGCTACGACGAGGCGTGGTTCGGCGAGCACCATTCCGCCGGCAGCGAGATCAGCGCGTCGCCTGAGATCTTCATCGCCGTGGCCGCCGAGCGCACCCGGCACATCCGCCTCGGCACCGGCGTGGTCAGCCTGTCGTACCACAACCCGCTCTGGGTGGCGGAGCGGATCGTCATGCTGGACCACGTCACCCGCGGGCGCGTCATGTTCGGCGCCGGGCCGGGGTCACTGCCGACCGACGGCGCCATGATCGGCATCTCGCAGTCGCAGACGCGCGAGCTGCTGGACCAGAGCCTCGGCATCATCATGCGGCTGCTCACCAGCGAGGAGCCGGTGACGTTCCGGAACGACCGCTGGGACCTGCGCGACGCCCGGCTGCACCTGCGGCCGTACTCGGACCCGCTGTTCGACATCGCGGTGGCCGCCGTCGCCTCGCCGACGGGGCCGCGGCTGGCCGGGCGGCACGGCATCGGGATGCTGTCCATCGGCGCCACCACGGCGGCCGGGTTCGACGCGCTGGCGCTGCATTGGAACGTGCTGGAGGAGCAGGCGCGGCGGCACGGAAAGGCGGTGGACCGCTCGAAGTGGCGCCTGGTCGGGCTGGTGCACTGCGCGGAAACGATGGAGCAGGCCTACCGCGACGTGGAGTACGGCATCGAGCAGTGGTTCAACTACTTCCAGGCGGTCGCGGCCTTCCCGCAGATGTCCATGCCGGGATCGAACGTGCGCGAGATGATCGCCTTCATCAACGAGTCCGGCTTCGGCGCCATCGGCACGCCCGAGATGTGCACCGCACAGATCGAGCGGCTGCACGCGCAGTCGAACGGCGGCTTCGGCGCCTATCTGATGCTCGCGCACAACTGGGCGAACCGGGAGGCGACGCTGCGGAGCTACGAGCTGATCGCGCGCCATGTGATGCCGCGGTTCCAGGGGCAGCATCGCGCCACCCTCGATGCCGCCGAGCGGGCGCAGGACGCGCGCCCGGCGCTCGCGGCGGTGCACGCCAAGGCGGTGGAGGCGGCGACGCAGCGTTACGCCGCGGAGGCTGCGGCCGAGTGACGCGGGCGTAAGCTGCGGCACGCCTGGACGGCACTGATCCTGTGCAACGTCGAGGCGACGCAGGCATGGAAGCAGTCCTTGCAGAGTGGGGGATGGCCGGCGTTGAGTTCTTACGGGAACGAGCGTCGGTGCTCGTCATCGTGGACGTGCTCTCGTTCTCGACCGCCGTGGACGTGGCGGTGTCCAGGGGTGCGGTTGTCTTCCCTTTCCCCTCCGGCGACGAGGCCGCGGCACAGGCGGCAGCCGCCCGTGTCGGTGCAGTGCTCGCGCAACCACGACGGGTGGCCGGCGGGAAGCCCAGTCTTTCGCCGATGAGCCTCCGGGGCATTCCAAGCGGGACGAAGCTCATGCTGCCTTCGCCCAACGGGTCACGGTTGTCCCTCGCCTGTGCCGGGAAGCCGGTCATGGCCGGATGCCTGCGGAACGCCGCCGCCGTGGCGCGGGCGACGCGCGAGATGGCCGGCAGCGGAACCGTGGGCGTGGTCCCGGCCGGGGAGCGCTGGCCGGACGGAAGCCTGCGGCCGGCCATCGAGGACCTGCTCGGCGCAGGCGCCGTCATCCACTGTTTGGCGTTGCCCTGCTCACCCGAGGCGCAGGTCGCGCGTGACGCATTCCGGTCGGCGGGGAACGGCCTGGCCCAGTTGGTCCGAGCATCGGTATCGGGGCGCGAGCTGATGGATCGAGGCTTCCCCGGCGACGTGGACATTGCCGTGGAATTGGATGCGAGCCTGTGTGTTCCCCATCTGATCGAAGGGGCTTACCGTTCCATCTGAATGCCGCCTTTTGGTCGGTCTTAACGGTTCATCCAGCAATCATCGGCCAGGTCCGCAAACACCCTCGCATCCCGAGCGGGATTCCGGTCATACGCAGGAGCAGCCACGTCATGCAACGCGCCAAACCACCCTTCCGCGCCGACATGGTCGGCAGCCTCCTGCGCACGCCGGCGCTGAAGCGGGCCCGTGAGCAGCGGTCCCGCGGCGAGATCGGCGGCGACACCCTTCATCAGGTCGAGGACCGCGAGATCGTGGCCCTCATCCGCAAGCAGGAGGCCGCCGGCCTGCAGGCGGTGACGGACGGCGAGTTCCGCCGGGCCTACTGGCATTTCGACTTCCTGGAGCACCTGGACGGGGTGACGGCGGTCGAGACCGACTCCGGCATGAACTTCAAGGGCGGGGTCGGCATCAATAAGGCGCTGCGCGTCATCGGCAAGGTCGGCTTCTCCGGCCATCCGATGATCGAGCATTTCCGTTTCCTCGCGGCGAACACCAGCCGCGCGGCGAAGATGACGATCCCCGGGCCGAGTATGCTGCACTACCGCGGCGGCCGGAACATGATCGACTTCGGCGTCTATCCCGACATGGACGCCTTCTACGCCGACGTGGGCGCGGCGTACAAGCAGGCGGTCCGCGCCTTCTACGACGCGGGCTGCCGCTACCTCCAGCTCGACGACATCTCCTTCGCCTATCTCTGCGACCCCGGGCAGCGGGAGATGCTGCGCGCCCGCGGCGACGATCCGGAGCGGCAGCCCGAGATCTACGCGGGCATGGTGCGCGAGGCGCTGCGGGACAAGCCGGCGGACCTTGCCGTCACCATGCACCTGTGCCGCGGCAACTTCCGCTCCACCTTCATCGCGTCCGGCGGCTACGAGCCGGTGGCCGATCTGCTGTTCAACACCATGCCCATCGACGGCTACTTCATGGAATGGGACACCGGACGCGCCGGCGGGTTCGAGCCGCTGCGGCACTTGCCGCCGGGCAAGACGGTCGTGCTCGGCCTCGTGACCTCGAAGACCGGCGCATTGGAACGCCCGGACGACATCAAGCGCCGGATCGAGGAGGCCGCCCGCTTCGCCCCGCTCGGCCAGCTCTGCCTGTCCCCGCAATGCGGCTTCGCCTCCACGCAGGAGGGCAACACGCTGGCCGAGGAGGAGCAGTGGGCCAAGCTCCGCATGGTCGTGGAGACGGCCGAGGCGGTGTGGGGCGGATAGTCCGGGCGACGGCGTGCCTGCACAAGCAGGCTTTGTCACCCAGACACGGTTGACGAACCGCCCCGCCGTCCGGCAGCGTCCCTCGACCGCAACAGCCCGGGACCCCCATGCCCCTCATCACCCGACGCGCCGGCCTGACCCTGTCGCTCGGCACCGCCGCCGCGTTGCTCGCAGGCCGCGCCGGCGCAGCCCCGCCCGACGACCTGATCGAGCGGGCACGCAAGGAGGGCGCGGTCAACAGCCTCGGGATGCCGGACGACTGGGCCAACTGGGAAGCGACCTGGAAGGCGGTCACGGCGCAGTACGGCCTCAAGCACACCGACACCGACATGAGCAGCGCCGAGGAGCTGGCGAAGTTCGCCGCCGAGCGCGCCAACGCCTCGGGCGACATCGGCGACGTGGGGTTCGACTTCTGCAGCGTGGCGGTGGAGCGCGGCCTGGCGGCGCCCTACAAGCCCACGACCTTCGCCCAGATCCCCGAATGGGCGCGGGACGCGGAAGGCCGCTGGATGCTGGCCTACACCGGGACCATCGCCTTCGTGGTGGCGTCCGACCTGCCGAACCCGCCGAAGTCCTGGGCCGACCTGCTCTCCGGCACCTACAAGGTCGCCGCCGGCGACGTGGGCAAGGCGTCGCAGAGCAACGCCGCCGTGCTGGCCTGCGCCATCGCCACGGGCGGGGACGAGCGCCGGCTCGACCCGGCCATGGACCTGTTCGCCAAGCTCGCCCGGCAGAAGCGCCTGCTGACCATCGGCGCCCTGCCCGCCAACATGGGGCGCGGCGAGATCCAGGTGGGCCTGCTGTGGGACTTCAACGCGCTCAGCTACCGCGACAAGGTGGGCGGCGGACGGTTCAACGTGGTGATCCCCGCGGACGGCTCCGTCACCAGCGGCTACTCCACCATCATCAACAAGTATGCCAAGCATCCGGCCGCGGCGATGCTGGTGCGGGAGTACATCTTCGGCGACGAGGGCCAGGCCAACCTCGCGGACGGCTACGCCCGCCCGATCCGGGTGGACCACCTGACGCTCTCCGACGCCGCCAAGGCCAAGCTGCTGCCCGCCGCGCAATACGCCCGCGCCCGGCCCATCGACCCGCAGCTTTGGGCGGAAGGCGCGCGCCGGGTCCCTGCCCTGTGGCAGGAGAAGGTGCTGGCCGAGATGTAGGGCGCACCCGTTGCCCCGCCGCGCCGTTGTCCTTTGGGCGGCGCCGTTCCTGCTGGCCGTGCTGGGGTTCGAGGTGTTGCCGGTGCTGTCCGTGCTGGCAGGCAGCTTCGTCCATGACGGCGCATGGTCGCTCGGCAACTACGCCGCCCTCCTGTCCAGCCGCTTCTACCGCGGCGCCTTCGCCACCAGCGTCAACATCTCGCTGCTCACCAGCGCCATCGGCCTCGGCGTCGGCCTGCCGCTGAGCCTCGCGCTGCACCGCCGCTCCGCCCCGGTGCAGCGGCGTTTCCTCACCCTGTTCAACGTCGCCAGCAACTTCGTCGGCGTGCCGCTGGCGCTCGCCTTCACCATCCTCGCGGGCGTGAACGGCGTGGTGACGCTGCTGCTGGTGCGGTCCGGCCTGGTGCAGGACTTCAACATCTACTCGCTGCAGGGCCTGATGCTGGTCTATGCGTATTTCCAGGTGCCGTTCGCCGTCCTGGTGCTGTTCCCGAGCCTCGGCGCGCTGACCCCGGACCTGGCCGAGCAGGCCCGGCTGATGGGCGCGTCCCGCCTCACCTTCTGGTGGCGCATCGGCCTGCCGGTGCTGGCGCCCAGCCTGATCGGCGGCTTCATCCTGCTGTTCGCCAACGCCATGGGCACCTACGCCACCGCCTACGCGCTGATCGGCGGCGGCGCGAACCTCGTGACCATCCGCATCGGCGAGCTGGTCGCGGGCGACGTGTTCACCGATCCCAACCTCGCCAACGCGCTGGCCGTGCTGCTGGTGCTGGTCCTGTTGCTGCCGATCCTGGTGGACCAGCTTCTGCTCCGGCGTAACCGTGCCTGAGCAGCGCGCCGTCGCCGACCGCCTGCTGATCGGCGCCGTCTCGCTGCTCCTGCTGCTCCCGGTGCTGGCCGTCGTGGTCAGCGCGCTCTCGACCGACTGGTACTCCGGGCTGGCGCCCAGCGGCCTGACCCTCCATTGGTTCGCCCTGGTGCTGAGGGAGCCGGCGTTCCAGGCGGCGCTGGCCCGGTCGCTGCTCGTCGCGGTTGGCTCGGTCGTGCTGCAAGTCTTGGTGACGGTGCCGGCGGTCCTCGTCGCGCACTGCCGCCTGCCCTGGCTCGACCGCTGGATGGAGCGCCTGATGGTGCTGCCCTACGCGCTGCCGCAGGTGGTGCTGGTGGTGGGCCTGCTCGGCCTGTATGCGGGCGAGCCGCTGGCGCTGACCGGCACGCCCTGGATTCTGCTGGGGGCCTACCTGCCGCTGGCCTTCCCGCTGCTGTATCTGCCGATGAAGAACAACCTGCGCGCGCTGCGGGTGGAGGAGCTGCTGGACGCCGGGCGCCTGCTGGGCGCGGGCGACCTGGTGATCGCGCGCCGGGTCATCCTGCCTTGCGTGGCGCCGGGCCTCGCGGTCGGCCTGTCCATGGTGTTCGCGCTCAGCTTCGCCGAGTTCGTGTTCGCCAACCTGCTGGTCGGCGGCAACTTCCAGACGCTGGCGGTCTATCTGTTCGGGCAGCGGCAGAAGATCGGCCAGGTGACGGCGGTGATCGTGGTGATCTACTTCGCCGCCATGTGGCTCTCGACGCTCGCCGCCTTGTCCATGCTGCGCCGGCGGCCCGCTTGAATTATCCCCCATCTTGAG